>CACWLF010000001.1 GCA_902761645.1 uncultured Aeromonadales bacterium
TAGCTTTTCTCTGTCGTAATTCATATAGCCTACCGTTATGCATTACTTTGAATCGAACAGGCTTTTGTTTTTGTTGCTCTTTTACTGATACAATATTTTCTTGTTCTGATATATCAGAATCAGAGCTACGTTGTTCTGATTTGCTTTCTATGAATGCTGTTAAATCTGCTATGTCAGTTCGCTTTATATCATCTGTATCTTTTATAAAATTTTCAACAATAGAGGGTTCTTTAGAATATAACCTTCCTAATTGAGCAAGAACGCTTACATCGGTTACCTTGTTTGTATTTATTAAATTCAAAACAGGTTCAGGTGCATCAGATAATGCGTATCTTTCTGATACCCAGGCTGGGGATTTATGATCATCAATGAAAGCTGGAATAGTGGCCTTTCCTGCAAGTTTACTAGCTCGATAACGTCTAGCTCCGTGATTAATCATGTATCGCCCATTTTCGATGGGGTGGACTGATATTGGTGATTTTACTCCACGTTCTTTGATGCTTTCAGATAACTCAGTTATGTTGTCAAATGTTTTGCGCGGTTGGTTTGGATCTTCATCAATTAGATTGATGTCTAAATCTATAATTTCTTTTTGCATAGCTATAAATTGTGTGATAAGAGTTATGGTAATTTTTGTTGTTATTTAGCAGTAACAAATTTGCAATCAGGTATATCGTTTCTAGCTTCAGGTGTGCATTTTTCATTTTTCTTTTAGTTCACGATATTCTTTACATTGATCTGTTTCTAATATGCGTTTTTTCTCATCTGGGTAAGCAATTCTTACAAGAGTATCGCATCTTTTTAATTCGTTTTCTCTGTATAGATTTTTTAATCGAGCATTATCTTCCGGTGTTAAACCGTAGCCGTAGGCAACAACGTTTAACCCTAAACAAGCGATTAAAAGTATTGATAAATATTTCATTATTACTCCTTCTTAATCAATAGACATACCATAATGTATACCGTAAATACCGTAACCATACCATAATAAAAAGCATTTACGGTATAGTGTTTTCTTATATAATATATGTTACTGATATAACGTTGTTTTTATTTGTTTTATCAGCAAATTTACGGTATCTTTTACGGTATAACTGGTATATGGAGCTACCATTTGCATTTAACTAGTGTTGGTTCTTAATGTATTTCATAATGTATTTACAATCAGGGATATCTTTCTTGGCTTCTGTTGCGCATTTTTCTTTTAATTCTCTGAAGTCTTTACATTTAGGTATTTCATTTGCTTGTAATTGGCAATAATCGTAATGTTGAGTTTTACGATTATATTCGATGTTTGCATCAGCAATTTCTCTTGAGCGTTTTTCTATTTCTTCTGGTGTGGCACTGCCATTACTTTTTTCTTCCTCTCCGCATCCAGCAAGATTTAACCCTAAACAAGTAAGCAAAAGTATTGATAAATATTTCATTACTACTCCTTCTTAATCAATAGACATACCATAATGTATACCGTAAATACCGTAACCATACCATAATAAAAAGCATTTACGGTATAGTGTTTTCTTATATAAGGTTCATATGTACCCTAGTCCACCTAAAAAAAAAGAACTAGATGCTACAACTAGTTCTTTAAACAATCTTTTCTCATCTGTTATTATATACAAATTATTAAAAAATACAATTTTTTTAATAATTTTGTAAAAATACTAACTATGAAAGCGTGTATATAATTCACCACATTCACGTGTTGGATATATTCCTTTATAGTAGTATGCTCCGTTGTTAGTGCTACTTTTATATCTTTCCACTTTAAGTAAAGATTCTAGTCTTTTTGTGAATTGTTTACGAGATAAAGTTTTATCAGCTTTGTAACGTTTACTAAATTCAACATAAGAGTCATACCAAAACTCAATTTTCTGCATTCCTGTTTGATCAAAATCAGTAGTGCGTATTGCTAGTTCAATAAATTCGCTGACATTATCAATATCTCGCTCATAGTTATCGCGCGCAGCAATAATGGTTTCTCCCTGATACAGCTCCCAATTGTTCTTTTTCAGCTTCAGCAATTCTCTCAGCATAAGTTTAACTATGGCAGGGTATTCTTCTCTGAACTTATCTTGAAGATGAAGATCTTTTTCATTTGAACTTACCACATTTTCACATGGAACTATATATAAGCGATTTCGTAATGCTTCATCATAATCTTTAAAAGTAGGGCAATTATTACAACAGTAAATCATCCCGCCTTGATAAGTAAATGATATCACTCCCTTATGTTTCTGCTCTGCATAGATAATATCTCCGCCAGTTAAATTTCTGAATACTGCAGCCGAGTCTATACTGATATCATGAGGCATATCTGCGTGTCCGGTAAGTCTTTTTTTGTATAACGCAACTTTAGAGAATCTATTGACATTAAGATCCCTTAGCTCAGAAGGAATTGCATTCTTGTTCCCCAAAAGATTGAACATCAATTGGTAAATTTGACTTTTCCCAGCGTTGGATTTACCTTTAAAAATTAAAGCTCCCTTTGTACGATAAACAGGAACATTCGCTATACAAGCTCCGCAATACTGTAGAATCATGCTGATTATTTGCTCCTGGTCTGGTAAACCATCAGTTAACTTTTTTAGATAATTTTTAAAAACAACTGGCTCTGATGCATTTAGATCCCATTTACATGGAATTTGAATTGAACTTAAATATTTAGGAGAGTGTGGTAGTAACACTCCTGTTTCAAGATTCAACATGCCATTTTTAAAGTTCACAAGATTTTCATCAGCATCTAATTCGTAATCTTTAATCATGTAATCATAGCAAGTCTGAATTTTCCAACGATTGAATAAGTCAATGCTGTCACGATAGCTACACTTGCAACCGCATCCTTGTAAGTTCAGCACGTTATTAATAAAGGATATGATTTCTTCGTCAGCAACAACAGAATACACGCCATTTTCGTAGATGTATATTTTTCGTTCGTCGATGTTGAAATCATTTTTTGCAAATTTGAACCTCAATACTTTATTCATGGCATCAACAAAAAAAGGGTAATTTATATTTTTTTTATCATCGCAAAGCCAATAATCTGACATTGCAAGAAGATCTTCTGTTTCTCTCTTAAACATAATATTCTCATTTATCAGTTGATTAGTGTTAGTAGGTATCAGCCACTCTGGTATATCATCATATGCTGGATACCATGAAGGAAGACAATCACCTTTATTTCTTTCTATAACTTCAGTTTCACTATATTTATCTTCATAAATAATTGGTCTGATAATTTCTTTGTCTTTTCCTGCAGCTCTGCAACATCCTACATATTCGCCGTTTTCGTCTTCAATATGTTTAACATATCCGCTGAATTTATAGTCCACCACGTAATCGGTAACATATTGCGTTTTGCATTTGGAAATTTCAGCAGGACTGTCCACATTCAAAGCATAGAGATAGTCGCTGCAAGCTGCATTCATTCGGTTTGGAACAAATCGGAATATAAAGTGATAACCATGTTTTGTTTCTCTAACAGCACACTTAATTTTCTCAGATTGTATTCGCTGCAACACCAGTTTGGACCATGTTAGATCATCTATATCAACATCAATATATCCAAGATACAGATAATTGCCCTGTTGGTCTCTCACTCTCAATCGTCGTTGAACCCATGAACCGGATGGGCAGTCTTCAATTGTTGTTCTGGCATTGTGAAAATCAGACTGGTTCCATCCTTTCACAAAGCAGGTTTTAGCTGATTTTCCTTTGTATTTGTTATTGAATGGTATGTACTGCGGATATTCCTTATCCGCAATTATATGTTGTTGAGTTAGTAGCATAAAATTCCTTTTTTAAGAAAAGATTAACGATTTCAATTATTCTAGTATTTCACTTGTTCCAATCTTAGTGAATTTGTTGGAACTTCGTAAACTCCTTTATCAGTTAAAATAACCGTAAAGTCATCATGGGAAGCACTTTTGAACACTACTTTTACTGAGCCGTATTCGTCGTGTTGACA
Source organism: uncultured Aeromonadales bacterium (assembly GCA_902761645.1). GTDB lineage: Bacteria > Pseudomonadota > Gammaproteobacteria > Enterobacterales > Succinivibrionaceae > UBA2804. Next base: position 3,968 of record CACWLF010000001.1, read on the forward strand.
TATGATTTCTTTTACGGTCTTGAATGTGTTGGCGATTTCATCTAATTGTGAATCTGCTTCTTTCAAATCCTCTATGTTACTTAATTCTTCGATTTCCTCCTGTGGTGGTTCGCTTTCTGTTTTTTCCTCTGATGAATCTGAAACTTCCTGCTCATATTGAGATGATGAATTAACAACGTTTTCAATAGTATTGGAATTTTCTGATTCTTCCATACTCCCTTTAATAATTGATTCCAGCTCTCGTACATCTTTTCTAGAAATAGAATTAAGTTCCTCATAATTTTCTAAAAATGATTCAACTTGTTCAGGAGCTTTCTTGTGTAACCGTGCTAGCCCGGTAACTGCCGATACGTCGTCATTTACAAAGTATCCCTGCTCGAAACGTTCTCGGATGCATTCAGGTAGATTGATAAGTGCATATCTTTCAGATACCCAGGAATTTGATTTACCAAGTTCTTTGGCTATTTCTATTTTTTTTAGTCCTCGATTCAGTTCAGATTCAATGAATCTGGCTATATCCATTGGTGCTAAATTATCGCGTTGAATGTTTTCGATAAGCTGATCTATATTCGTATAGTCATTATCAATGAAAGCTGGAATAGTGGTTTTTCCTGCAAGTTTACTAGCTCGATAACGTCTAGCTCCGTGATTGATCATGTAGCGACCATCTGATGTTTCTCTTACAGAGATCGGTGATTTAACACCACGTTCTCTTATTGTCTCGGCTAGTTCATTAAGTGATTCATCATTAAAAATTGTTCTGGGCTGGTTCGGATCTTCATCAATTAAGTCGATGGAAATCATCATTGCACCGGATGATTTGGTGTTATCAATGGATAAACTGCCTAAATCGCGTAAATCAATACTCATATATTTATTCCTCCTTATTTATGCCAACTCAATTCTTTGTAAGATCCAATTAGTTACATCTGATAGCTCGTGAGCGGCTTTTTTAGCACTGTTTTTTTTGTTGTTTCCGATCCATGTACGTTCTGAAACCGCGTCAGCAATACTTGATCTGTTAAAGATTGAATACGGACAAATTAACTGAGGAAATGATTGCTGGATCTCATGCAATTGTCTTCTGTGTGTAGCATTTCTGTTTTCTACACGGGATGGCAGCAGACCTAGTTCGGTTAAATCAGAATTTAGAGTCTTGATGTTGTTTATGACGTTTCGCATTTTATGAACGCCTTGCAAAGAGAATGCTTCGAGTTCAATAGGACAAAGCACATAATCAGCAACCAATAAAGAACTTACCAGAGCATTTCCCATGCTTGGAGGAGTGTCGATAATAAACAGATCGACGTTCTGTTCCTGAAGCTTTTTCTGAATTGCTTTCAGGTTATCTGCAATTTGTTCAACGTCAATTTTCTCTATATTGGCAAGTCGGTAATCTGAGGAAATAACATTCAAATCACGTGAAGCATTCAAGCTATCAATCTTGTTATCAAATAAGATTTTGCCGGTATTGGCAATTACATCTGAAGCTAAAGTCCAGGACGCATTACCTTGCGTATCAAGGTCAATTACTGCAACTTTATATTTGTGTTCAATAGAAGCGAACTGAGCGAGGTTAATTACTAGTGTTGTTTTACCTACGCCGCCTTTCTGATTGGTGATAGTTAGAGTTTTCATTTTATTATTTATTCCTGAAGTACAAATACATATTCAATGTTAGAGCCGAAAGCAGCTGTTGCTATGATGTTCCTAGTAGTGTTAATGACATTAACGTCATAATTGATAGGCTCATAGCCTGCTTGCATGGCAATAGTTGTTACAAAATGAAATACGTCAAAATTATTGTTTTGTCTATTAATTTCAACACATTCAGTACAGTGTTCGAGTATTGCGTCAATAATGACTTTTTTTAATTCCAAATCTTCATCAACGTTAAACTCTGCATCGTACAGTTGCTCCGGGTTAACAAGTTGGTGATTTATAATTACTTTCCATTTCATAATTTTTCCTCTGTTTAATCTTTTTTCCACAACTTAGATTCAGCGATGATTCTTTCTGTACCGTTATCCTTCTTTTCAATCAGAATGTAGGTTACATAATCTTTGAAGCCCTCATATGGACACATGAGATCCTGCTGGTACTCGTAAGAATTAAATTCTCTAGTAATATAATCTTTTGCATCCCAGTCTAGACTGTCATATGAATCTACTCTAGTAGTTCTATGACCATGTTGAATTGCAAGTTTATGAGCTTTGCCTGGAGCAATTTTTTGATAAGAGAAACGTTTATCTGATATTTGATTTTTAGTTAAATCATTGATTGGAAGTGAACATTCCACTATTTTATATTTTGACATTTTCATCCCTCCGAACCAAACTTCGAGGGATTATTTCTTTGACAACTATAATATGTAAGTATCGATTTGTTAAGCTTAGGCTAATATATGATATAATTTATTGAACTTTGATTTTATGTTAGAAATCTTTCGGTTATTTACAAATGATCAGGGGGTTCCTCTGATCCGACTAGTTTTTGTTATTACATGGGTATTAATAATATGCAAAATATAAATCCAACCACAACTAAAGCATGGAAAGCTTTGCAAGATCATTTTAATGAAAACAAAAATCGTACAATCAAGGATTTGTTTACTGCAAATCCTAACAGGTTTAATGAATTTTCTAAAAAAATCTTATCAAGTGAAATTTTGGTTGATTATTCTAAGAATATAGTTGATGGTACAACAATGTCGCTTTTGTTTGATTTAGCAAAAGAAACAAAGTTGGACGAAGCAATAAAATCAATGTTTGAAGGTGAAAAGATTAACCGTACAGAGGATCGTGCAGTTCTGCATGTTGCTTTAAGAAATCGCTCAAATAAGCCTATTCTTGTTGACGGACAGGATGTTATGCCAAAGGTTAATGAAGTTTTGGCAAAAATGAAATCTTTCTGCGAGAAGATTATTTCTGGGGAATGGAAAGGTTATACAGGAAAACCAATTGAAACTGTTGTAAATATTGGTATTGGCGGTTCTGATTTGGGTCCTGTAATGATGTCTGAAGCATTAAAGGCCTACAAAACAAGATTAAAGTCTTATTTTGTATCAAATGTTGATGGTACACATATTGTTGAAACTTTAAAGAACTGTGATCCAGAAACTACTTTATTTTTGATCGCATCAAAGACATTCACAACGCAAGAAACCATGACAAATGCTTTCAGCGCAAGAGACTGGTTCTTAAATAGCGCTAAAGATCAATCCCATGTTGCTAAACATTTTGTTGCCTTATCAACTAATACTCAAGGTGTTAAGGATTTTGGTATTGATACCAATAATATGTTTGAATTTTGGGATTGGGTAGGCGGACGTTATTCTTCATGGTCCGCTATTGGTTTATCAATAGCATTGTCAATAGGTTTTGAAAACTTTGAACAGTTATTGGAAGGTGCTTATGAAATGGATCAGCACTTTGCTAATACTGATTTTGAGAACAATGTTCCTGTGATTTTGGCGTTGATTGGTATTTGGTATAATAATTTCTACGGATTTGAGTCCGAAGCTATTTTACCATATGATCAATATATGCATAGGTTCCCGGCTTATTTCCAGCAGGGTAATATGGAATCCAACGGTAAGTATGTTGGTCGTGACGGAAAGGTTGTCAACTACCAAACTGGTCCAATTATTTGGGGTGAACCAGGAACAAACGGACAACATGCTTTCTATCAGTTGATTCATCAGGGTACCAAGATCATACCTTGTGATTTCTTGGCTCCTGCCCAGTCTCAGAATCCTATTGGAGATCATCATCAAAAGTTATTAGCTAATTTCTTTGCACAAACCGAAGCATTGGCTTTTGGTAAAACAAAAGAACAGGTTGAACAGGAATTTTTAGCTAAGGGAAAAACTCTAGAAGAAGTTAAAGATTTAGTTCCTTTTAAGATTTTTGAAGGAAATCGTCCGACCAATTCAATATTATTCAAAAAATTAACACCAAAAACATTAGGTTCCTTAGTTGCCATGTATGAGCACAAGATTTTTGCTCAAGGAGCTATCTGGAATATTTATAGTTTTGATCAGTGGGGTGTTGAATTAGGCAAGCAATTAGCAGGAAAGATTTTGAAAGAGTTACAGTCTGATGATAAAGTATCCGCTCATGATTCTTCTACTAATGGATTAATTAATGCCTGGAAAGAGATGAGATAAAATAAAACAAGTTGAGTTTGTTATTCAAGAAATATAAGCCTATAAATGATATGCATTTATAGGCTTTTAAATTGAACATGAAGTAAAAAACTAATTCAGCCAGAAGTTTTGTTTTAAAAATTCTATGAATTGCTCTTTATGAGCACCATCAGGCAATGGAACAAAGCTGTCACTCAATTCTTGTGACAAAGGTATTAAGTCTTCAAATTTAGTTTTTTCTACAAATCTGGCTGCATAAATAACACAGTTCATTTCGCTGGTATTGCTAGTTTTTAGTTGAAGATCTAACACCTGGGAAAAACTCGGATCAAAATTCCAGTTTTCGAGAATTTTCAATCCGAATTTAACCTTTAATTCATTTTTCCATTTATTTATCTGTTCATCACTTATTGTTAGTTGAGTAACCCGTTCAATGGCATCGAGTTCGCTATAAATAGGTAATGTTCCAATATTAAGAAATATAGATGCTAAAGCAATATAATCAGCTTGATCTTGTGGAAGATTACCATTTATGTTTTGGTAAGCAGTCATTGCGTACTTGCTGATTAGGCAAGATAGGTCATTATCCCTTTTACATAACTTGTGTATGGTTTTAGAGTGAAAATTATAACCTTGCAGGATGGTCATAGCTAAAACCAAATTAATAGTTCCTTGAAAACCTATTCTTGTTATTGCCGTGTTTAAAGATGTGATGGTACATCCTGGGTTACTGTATCTCAAAGTTTGTGCCAAACGGACAATTTGAGCAGAAGTACTTGCATCATGGGCAATCAATTCAGTTAAATCTTTTATCGAGGCATTTGGATTTGCTGCAAGTTTTCGTAATTTTATTGCGTTCTCTGGTAAACTCGGAATAGATAATCTATTTGATTTTAATTTGTTTTCTAGGGTAATTGCTAAATCCTGCATATGATATCCTTGTCACCATAAGTATTATATAAAAACATATATGTATTCTACCTATCTAAAATTTTAATTTGAAACATACGATTAAAATAATGTGATAAAGGATATAAAGAAAATGATGGCGCAAAGGGAGGGGGTCGAACCCTCATTCTTCATCTCCGGAGGATGATGCCTTATCCATTCGGCTACCTTTGCAACATACTCGATGTTGGTATTATACTTTATTTACAGTTATCATTCTAATAATTAAGTAATAAAAATTCATTTTAACAGTTCTTTTAATTGATCAAATTTTTTTAAAGTTTCCTGGCGATCTATTTTTTTAGGATTTTTGATAGTTTCAAAAGATAAGTCTTCCTGCGGAAGTTCATCAATAAATCTTGAGTATTTTGCGTTTTCACAAGTTTTACTACCCAAACTGGCTCTAGAACTCGTGTAACTTAATACTAAATTTTTTTTTGCCCTAGTTATTCCAACATAAAACAGACGCCGTTCCTCATCAATGTTGCCTGTTTCAATACTATTCTTATGAGGGATAATGTTTTCCTCGCAACTGATGATATATACAAAAGGAAATTCCAATCCTTTTGATGAGTGTAGCGTCATAAGCTGTATTTGATCTAAATCGTATTCATTTTCATTTTCATTTTGATCTAGCATTTCTCTGATGCATACAGATCGTACAGCTTCGTTGAAGCTTACAGGGTCAATGCCTTCTTTTGATTTTCCCTTTAATTTATCAATTATCCATGACTTTAATGTACAAATGTTATCATATTTGATATTAGCTATTTTTTCATCTTTATTGGAATTTAATAGATAGTTGCGGTATTCAATGTTCATGAACAGATCATTCACAACCTCTATGGCTTCTCCGTTTTCGATTTTATATCTGCATTCTTCAATAAAATCTTTGAATTCAACCATGGAACTATATGTTTTATCATTCATTTCATCCCTTAGAGCAGGATAATCTATAGCTTCATATAAACTTATTTGATGCTTTCTTGAGAAATTGCCTAATTTCTCTGTTGATATTGTTCCTATTTCCCGATGAGGAACATTAATTATTCTTAAAAGTGCGTTGTCGTCATTCGGGTTAACCAGAACTCTATAATAACTCAAAATATCTTTTACTTCTGCCCGTTCAAAAAATGATATATCACCATTTATACGGTAAGGTATATGATTTTCTTTGAAATATCGTTCGATTTCTCTTGAATTGTAGTTTGTTCTGTAAAGGATTGCAAAATCGCTCCAATTTGCACTTTTTAAAAATCGGTTTGCTGTGATTTCTGTGGCGATGTACTCAGCTTCCTTTACAGGATTTTGATTTTCATGAACAATTATCGGATCTCCATACTCAAAGCTTGAGTATAACTTCTTATTAAATAGATGATTGTTATTTTCAATTAAAACATTGGCACAGTGTAGAATTCTTCCGAGAGATCGATAATTTTGCTCCAGTTTTATTACTTTAATGGATGGAAAATCAGAAACTAACTGATTAATATTTTCAGGCTGTGCTCCTCGCCAGCCGTATATTGATTGATCATCGTCACCCACGAAAGTAAATCTTTGTCTTTCTCCTACTAAAAGTTTTATAAACTCATACTGTGTTTGGTTAGTATCCTGGTACTCATCAACCAATATATAAAGCAGTTTTCGTTGCCAAAATTGAAGTGCATTGATATTTGATTTGAACAAAAGCATTGGTTTAAGAATTAGATCGTCAAAATCAAGAGCACTGTATGATTTAAGCATTTTTTCGTATTGAATATATATTAATGCATTTAGTTTATCTGTTGCTGTTGAATTCTCATAACTGCGTTCCGCTTCAATACCTTTCATTTTACAGTTGGATATAAAAGTTAAAAAATTATTTATTTCTTCATCTGTAGGGTCTTCTTGTGTTTTAGAAAATTCTCTTATTATATTGGTTATTAATTGACGTTGATCTCGTTCATCAAAAAGAATGAAATCCTTTTTTAGCCCCAAACGTTTATATTCTTTACGAATAATATGGAGTCCTAGTGAGTGAAATGTGGTAACAAGCATACCTTTCAGAAGTTCTGCTCTGATTGATGACGAAACACGATCGCGCATCTCCTTTGCAGCCTTGTTTGTAAATGTTACAGCACATATTTCATAAGGTTTATAGTTGCAGTTGTTGATTAAATGAATTATTTTTTCTGTTATTACGCGGGTTTTTCCTGATCCTGCTCCGGCAATTACCAGGCATGGACCAGAAATATATTTTACAGCTTCAACCTGTTGTCGGTTTAATGAAAATTTAGAACTCATGAATTTAATATTCCTGTGATGATATTTTGGGATATTGTTAGTCCCACAGAAGCTGTAGCAGGCATAAATGCACCAAACGTAATGTTGTTATTGTCGAAATACGGCCTAATCAAATTCAATTCATCGTCGTTATTTACTGATTTGGGGTAAACAGCCTGTTGATCTATAAATACGCATTTAATTCCCATTTTACTTGAATTGTTAAAGCCGTATTCATGCCTGAGTTTATATCTAACTTTACTTAACAGAGCATCTTGAGTTACATTTTTTAAATCCGTATATTTTATTTTGCTTATATCTGTTTTTCCTCCTGCACCTCCTGAAGAAATAAATTTATATTTGTTTCTCCTTAAATGGTTGATTAAAGCTGTTTTGGATTCAATGCTGTCTATGGCATCAATAACCCACATATTTTCTGCTTTGTCTGCAGGGAAAAAAGCATAAAGGTTATTATTGTCAATAAAATCAGTGTGTACCGTCAAATCCAGATTGGGATTTATATCCAAAAGACGTGAAGCAAAAGTCTGAGCTTTGGATTTTCCAATGGTAGACGACAAAGAGTGAATTTGCCTGTTAATGTTATGAATAGCGATATTGTCATGATCAATTATATTGAGGTGACCTATGCCGGAACGAACCAGAGATTCTGTGCACCATGATCCTACTCCGCCCAATCCTACAACGGTTACATGGGCATTGTTTAGTTTTTGCAAACCTTTGATCCCAAACATTGCAGCTATACCTCTAAAACGTGCGAGATCTTCTTTATGATTTTGTATCATTTTGGATTTTATATTCCTTTTTTTCTTTTCTTTTGTTACTAAAAAAGTTACTTATGATAGATGAGCATTCTTTTGCCAGAACATTTCCTGTAATCTCTACTTTATGATTCATAAATGTATTATTTATAAGTTTAGTTGCAGAATCTATAGAGCCTGTTTTCAGATCTGGTGCTCCGTATACAACTCTTTTTATACGGGCATGGGTAATCGCTCCAACGCACATATAACATGGTTCTATTGTTACATATAAAGTGGTATCGATTAATCGGTAATTATTTAATATTTGTCCAGCTTTTCTGATTGCTAATATTTCTGCGTGAGCCGTAGGATCTTTCAATGTTATAACTTGGTTATAGCCAGCCGCCACAACATTTTGATTGAGGACAAGAACGGCACCTATAGGAACTTCATCTATATTTTCTGCCTTTTGAGCCTCTTCAATTGCAAGTCGCATGAAAAATTCATCAATTTCATTTTGGCTATTCATGTTGATAAAACGCTTCTATCTTTCTTATAACCGGGTTTCGTATACTATCGCTTTCATTCAAAATATCATGGTATGCTCCCCTTATTATTTCATACTTAATGGAGTGACAACTGTTTTTTGAATTTTCTATTACTGATATAGTATTGGTGTTGTTTACGATTAATTCATTTTCTGCCAGGAATATTATTAAATCAGTTTGTGGAGCTTTTATTATTTTTACAGGATTCAGCATAATCTGCCTTATCCATTCAAAAGTTACTCCTCCAACAGGTATTGTTGGATTTTCTTCATATATTTTATGATAAAAATTATACCTTTGATAACTATGCGTTTTGTTATTGCTTTCGAAATTAGGTTTGATGTATTTAATTTGTCCAAAAAATGGTGAAGGCTCTTTTTTTAATAATAAATTAAATGCATTAACAATTTTCGATAAAAGAAAAAATGTGTACCTCAATAAAGGATTAATATTATTCCAAAGAATCATAGGTGCAACTAAAGCAACTTGCTGAGTCTTAATTTTGTTTTCATTTATCAAATGAATCGTGATTGCACAACCCATTGAATTGCCGATTACTTTAAAGTTTTCCAATTTATAGTGATCAATAATGACAGAAGTTGATTCTGTATAATCTTTAAAGTTAGGAATATATGAGTAAAAAGATGATCCTACTCTACTGGAAAATCCCTGTCCCAAGTGATCAAATGTATAGACGTTAAAGCCTGCATGATACAATTCGAAAATTAGTGGTAGGTATTTGTATGAAGTTTCCGCTCTTCCCTGAATGATTATAATTGATTGATGGTTTGGCGTTTTATGCGTTGCACTTATTGTGAAGATTTTCCATTTCTTATATATAACAGTGTCTGTTTGGCAATGCAGTTCCAAAAAATCATTAAGGCTGTTGCTAAATTGTTTGTTATAATTTTGTTCGCTAAGCAAATTCATTAAGAAAATAATCCTTCGGAAACGATTTTGTTATCAATTACACGATTAACGCGAGTCACATCCGGGATTCCACGAACTTTATTTATTATTAAATTCAATTGCTTGGTATTTTTGACGTTTATTTTAATGTCCATAGCAAGATGATTATTGTCTATGCGATCGGTATTCATACCTGTAATTATTGTTTCGCTTCCTATTTCTGATGTAATTCTAGAAATTGTGTTGTTATCATTGATAAATTCAACTCTTATTAATGTTGAAAAAGTCTGATTTCCTATATTGTCATCCCAGTCAACATTAACAATTTGTGTTTTACTGTTTTTATCAAGTTCCTTATTCATTTCATCCTTTACACAATGACATTCGGAATTATGAATAACCAAGCCCTCCTTGGCTGTTAAAATTCCAACTATGCAGTCATTTGGTATAGGTTTGCAGAATTCACAAAAGTTAAGCAACAGACCGGATGCGCCTCTTATAGGGTATTTCTCGATCGGCATGCCAAAAACTGAACTAAAGTTTTTAATATTTTCTGTGCCCAGGATTTGCTGCGCAACAATAACGCTCATTTCATCACCTAATGCTATATCTTTGTATAAAGATTCCATTGATTCATGGCTGGTTTTTTCCAACAGTAGTTTGATTTTATCTTTAGGTATAGCTTCTATGGTTGTATCTTTGAGAGCATTGTTTAGCAATCGTTTTCCTAAAATTATTGCCTCTTCATCTTTCATATGTGCAAGATACTGCTTAATCTGGGTTCTTGCTCTTGCTGTTGTAACATAATTAAGCCAGGAAGTATTTGGTCTTGCCCATGGAGCTCTCATTATTTCAACGTATTGTCCAGATTTCAGTTCTCGTCCCATAGGGTAAGGGGAGTGATCAACAATAACTCCGGAACATGAATTTCCTACATCCGTTCCCAGGGCATATGCCAAATCTACAGCCGTTGAGCCGACAGGCAATTCTATAATGGCATTTGGGGTGAATACGTATATTTCGCTAGGGAAAAGGGCATCTTTAACATTTTCAACGAAATCAAATGCATTACCTATATTGGCTTGTAACTCAAGCAAATTATTCATCCATCTTTGAGCTTGTTCTTGTACGGCTGATTTGGTATTTTGATCATTTTGACCGACTGCCCATCTGGCTGCAATACCCTTTTCGGACATGATATCCATGAATTCTGTTCTGATTAAAACTTCAATAGGCATTCCATGAGGACCGTTCAAGGCTGAGTGCAGTGACTGATAACCGTTTGATTTTGGAACAGCAATATAATCCTTAAAAAAACCTGGTTTAGGTTTATATATAGAATGCAATATTCCCAATGTGCGATAGCAGAGATCTACATCATCCACGATGATAGTGAAGCAGAAGTTATCTAGTAAACTGTGAAATGCTATTTCCTTTGATCTAATTTTTCGGTAGATGTTAAAAATACTTATAGGTCTATAGAATACTCGGCATTTTATGCCTTTGTTTCTTATATTTTCTTTGAAAGTTTCCGTTACTGTTTCTATTGCATCTATGCGATTGTCTACAGCTAATTCTATAGATTTTTTTAGTACTTTATATCTCATAGGATATATGTTTTTGAAACAGAGATCTTCCAGTGTTTCTTTGATCTGATGCATCCCAAGTCGATTGGCAATGGGCGCATAGATTTCCAGTGTTTCTCTGGCAATCCTTTGTCTTTTATCTAATCTTAGACCTTCCAATGTTTGCATGTTATGTGTACGGTCGGCCAATTTTATCAGGATAACTCTAATGTCTTGAACCATTGCCAGCACCATTTTTCTGATATTGGCAACCTGTGCTTCTTTGTAGTCATTAAATTGCAATTTATCCAGCTTTGTAACACCTGCAACCAGGTTTGCAGTGGTTTGACCAAATAATTTTGTTATTTGTTCTTTTGTAACAGGCGTATCCTCAACTACGTCGTGAAGAAGACCTGCCATTATTGTTTCATGATCAAGATGAATTTTTGCAAGCTTACAGGCAACTGCTACCGGATGTGTTATATATGGTTCGCCACTACCTCTTTTTTGACCAGAATGAGCATCATAAGCTAAATCGAATGCTTTCTTGATTAACTCCTTTTGATCTGCAGGAATGTAGATCTTAATTATATTATTAAGCTTTTCCCAAAGAGTTGTTTTACTAAAATCCATATAAATAGCGCCAAAACATTAAAGGATTATTCCATAGTTGATAATTTAACACATGGCTATGTATGATACAAGAGTGACAAATTATTTAAGTATTAACTATAGTCGTTTCATTTTTTTATGTAAATAATGTCTCCATTTAGTTTCTTTATGATATTTCTTAAATGATGATATTGATATAAAATGTTTAAAATCGAAAATAAAGAGGTATATATGCTTGAATGTGCATTGGTAATGGTTGGAGGCGCGTTAGGTGCTCTAATCCGTTATTTTGCAACAAAACTGATAGTCCCCATTAATGGATTCCCTTTATCAACATTCATGGTAAATTTAGTCGGTTCTTTCCTAATAGGAATTTTTACTGCTGTTATTGTTAAATATAGCGACTTCTCATTAGTAGTAAAGCATCTGTTGATAGTTGGTTTTTTAGGTAGTTTAACTACATTTTCAACCTTTTCTTTGGATCTCGTTAAGTTGTTTGAAAATGGTGATTTTGTTACCGCTTTAATGTATTTATCATTGAGCATTGTGATAGGGTTTTGTTTTGCATTTCTTGGACTGAAAATAATTAATTAGTAATTTGTTTGGTAAAGGTATGTCTAGTTTTATTCCAACTCATATTTTTGTTGATGGTTCTTCTTTTTTGTACAGAGCTTATTATTCTTCTGTAAGGGCGGATTTTAGAAATAAAAACGGTGAACCGGTTGGTGCAATTATGATTTTTTCAAAGATGCTTCATGCACTTCGTGAAAAATATAAAGAATTGCCAATGATGGTGGTTTTTGATGCTCATGGAAAATGTTTCAGAAAAGACTTGTACAGCGATTATAAATCTAATAGAAAACATATGCCTGATGAATTAAGGATTCAAGAGGATGTGATAAAAAACATAGTGGTTGCAATGGGCTGCGATTTGGTTGTGGTTCCAAATGTGGAAGCAGATGATGTTTTAGGAACTTATTCTGAATTAGCAAAAAAAAATGGATCTTTTGCATTAATATGTTCTAGTGATAAAGATTTATTTCAATTGGTGAATGACAACGTGGTAATCGAGGATACCATGAATAATGTTATTTATGACAGGCAATCAGGCATGGAGAAATTTGGGGTTCCTCCTGAACTTATGGTCGATTTTTTGGCTCTGAAAGGAGATTCTTCCGATAATATTCCCGGCATGCCAAAAGTAGGAGATGTGACAGCAAAACTTGTTTTGAATTCCATCGGATCTATAGAATCCATTAAGCAAAATTTGGATAAAGTTAGAGAGCTTGATTTTAGAGGAGCTAAATCATTTCCGGAAAAATTCTTGGATAGTCTTGAAATAATAGAGTTGTCATATAAGCTGGCAAAAATAAAGACAGATGCAGAAGTACCATTAACATTTGATAGTTTACAATATCATAATTGCGACGTTGACAAATTATCGGCTATTTACAAGGAAAACGGCTTGCATTCTCTGAATTCCGCACTGATGAGAGAAAATCCTGATTTCATAGAGGAGCATCAAACAACGGATAAGGCTAATCGTCAAATAATTACTAAAGATAGCGAATTGGATTCTTTCATCAATTATATCAAGGACAATGCAATTTTTTCACTGCATTTGGATGTAACGGAAAATCATTATCTTGATGCTTCTGTTGTTGGTTTATCTTTATCAACGGATGGCGGTAAATCATGTTATATTCCTGTTTCACACAATTATATTGGTGTAATTGACCAATTGGATTGGCAGAAGGTTATCGAAAAACTTAAATATGTTTTAAGTGATGCATCCATAGTCAAGGTGTTTTTTAACAGTAAATTGATAAGGCATATATTGTTAAATTATGATGTAAAAGTGGAAGAACCTGTTCATGATGTAATGATGGAAGCTTACACATTGAACTCTTCTATGACTAAAGATGATATTAATGATTTTGCGCAGATATATTTAGATTATGCACCTCTAAAATATGAAGATGTTGTCGGTACTGGTAAAGCAAAGAAATCTCTTTGTGAAATTGATGTAATGAAGGTTGCCGATTATTCAACGGAAAAATCAAGATTGGTATTACGCTTACATAATGTTTTATTCGAGAAGATTAATAATGATGAAAGACTGAAAAATATATACCATGAACAGTTTTTACCGATGGTTAATGTTCTTTTTTACATGGAGAGAAATGGTGTAGCTGTTTCTGTCAAAGATTTAAACGAGTTAAGTGTCAAGTTTGAGCAGAAGATGAATGAATGTGAAAATCGCATCTATGATCTTGCTGGCCATGATTTTAAGATATCATCTCCTAAACAGGTTGCTCAGGTACTTTTTGAAGAACAGAAATATCTTCCTTTGGATCCGATTTTAAGAAAGCAAATTGAAAGTGGCAAATACTCTACCAATGAAGAGATTTTATCTGATTTGGCACAGATATATGAATTACCATCTGCTATTTTGGAATATCGTGCGATATCAAAATTAAAAAATACCTATACAGATGTTTTGCCTAAGTTAATATCTGAAAAAACACACCGTATTCATTCATCTTTTCACTTAAACGGTACAGTAACAGGAAGATTGTCATCAAGTGACCCTAATTTGCAAAATATACCTATAAGGAGCGAGGAAGGAAAACTTATTCGACAGACTTTTAATGCCAGGAAAGGTTACAAAGTTGTTGCAGCGGATTATTCTCAGATTGAACTTAGAATTTTAGCTAACCTTTCAAATGATGGTAAATTGATAAGTGCTTTTAATGGAAATTTGGATATTCATCGATTAACAGCATCAGAAATATTGGGTATTCCATATGACAGTGTATCAACGGAACAGAGAAGGAATGCAAAAGCAATTAATTTCGGAATTATTTATGGAATGAGTTCATTTGGTTTGGCTAAACAATTGAGGATAGATAAAAAAGTAGCTAAAAAATATATAGATAATTATTTTGCAAAATATCCATCCATAAAGAATTATTTAGAAAATATAGTGAAATTTGCCAAAGAAAATGGATTTGTAAAAACCATAAATAACAGATCAATAGTAATAAAAGATATTAAATCATCAAATGCAATAATTGCCAAATCCGCAGAAAGAATGGCCACTAATGCACCAATGCAAGGATCTGCGGCAGATGTAATTCAATTGGCAATGATTCAAATTTACAACTTTATAAAGAATGAGGCAGAACCGGATTCTGTTTTTTTAATTTTACAGGTTCATGATGAATTGGTATTTGAAATACGTGATGATCTAGTTGATATGTATGCAAAACGTATAAAACAAATTATGGAAGGAGTTTTTAATTTTTCTGTAAAATTTGAAGTTGGCGTAGGAATAGCCGAAAATTGGGAACTAGCTCACTAAATATTTAAAATAATTTTCATTTAGTGAAGGAACTTTTTTTTATTTCTCTACTCTAAAACTATAGAAGTTGGAATTAAATTGTTTTTCTCTGCCAAGTCCAAAGGACTTGGCAGTTTGTTTTTTTTATCCAGAGTAATTGATTTTTTTTGCATACAAATTCCTTAAGTATGCGTATTTATGAATGCTATAAATCTTAAAACGTGATCTGAATCATAAATAAAATCGAATTAATATAGTTTCTAAGGAACTTTTATCAAGTTCAATAATCAATATAGATAGAAGTTGGAATTTTCATTGTTTTTCTCTGCTAAGTTAATAGATTTAACTTGGCAGTTTCTTTTTTTAAATTTTGTTTGTTTTTTGTACAAATAATTAACCTATAATAGCTTATTTTTTGTCTCACTATTTGATAAATTGAAAAAATAGAGTAGAATCAAGAATCGATCAAATGGTCTGTTGTAGGATCATTAAATTAAAAGAGATGTTCGTCGCGTTTTTGCGACATATGGAGAAAAACAATGAAAAAATCATTACTTGCTCTTGCAGTTGTTTCTGCATTAGCTACAACTTCTGCTTATGCTGGTACTGACGGTTTTTATGTTGGTGCTAAAGCTGGTTACAATTTATGGTCTGCATCAACTGCTCATGACCAATGGGATCCAGTATCTCAAAGAGTTACTAATGAATTAGAAACCAATGCCTTTACTGCAGGTTTATTCTTAGGTTATAACTTCAATGACTACTTAGGCTTAGAATTTGCCTATGATTATTTAGGTAAAATGGGAATTAATCATTTAGCTGATAAAAACAATCCAGGCGTTTTACGCTCTGGTGATTTGTGGACTAACGGATTTGAATTAGCTGGTAGATTCATGCTTCCATTCACTGAAGATTTTGAAGCTTATGCAAAAGCCGGTATTTTTGCATTTGATACAAACAGCAACCTGGCTAAGTCTCATGTTGGCGTTGTTCCTTTATTCGGAGCAGGTTTACAATACTACTTCACCGACAATATTTTTGCTCGCGTAGAATATGATTGGTATCACAAGTTAGCTAAGACAACAAAGAATGGCGTTAACCCAGATGCTAATACCTTCACTTTAGGTTTAGGTTATAGTTTTGGTTCAAGAGCTGAAGCTCCAGTAGAAGCTCCTGCTCCTCAGACTGTTAAGAAACAAATCAATGAAGTAAGAACATTAGATTCAGATGTTACTTTCGAATTTGGTAAGTACAACTTAACTAATGCTGGTAAAGTGGAATTAGATAATATTTCTGATGATATCAACAACAGCGATGTACAGAATAAGAGAATTGTTGTTATTGGTCACACTGATAGAATCGGTTCTGCTGCTTATAATCAGAAGTTATCTGAACAACGTGCTAAGACTGTTGTTGATTATTTAGGAACCAAGGGTGTGTCAGTTGATTCATACGAAGGTCGTGGTAAGACTCAGCCTTTGACTGGCGATGAATGTAACGGTCTCTCAAAGTCTAAGTTAATCAAGTGCTTAGCTAAAGATCGTCGTGTAGAAGTTAACATTCAAGGTGAAATTGTTAAAACTATCGAAGTTCAAGAATAATAAGTGATTCTATAGTTTAAAACATACGATTAATTTTTAAATCCCATATCTGGTACCTGGATATGGGATTTTTATCTGCTGATAATCAGAGTTAGGCATTGTAATGTCATCTATTATTTAAAATCAAATTTGTCACATGCATCATTAAAATCCAGTATATTCCTAAGTTTGAGCATAATAAGCAATGATGATGTAGTAAATTGTGCAGAACTTATTTTGAATCTGTAAATACAAATACCTTATTTATAAAACTGATCGCATATTCACATAATATTGCTCTAAAGGTTCTGCAATGCTTAAACACGGCTACCTACGGAAATTCTGAATCCTTTCATGTCAATAAATATGATGAAGCAGTTATTAACAATATGAATTAATTGTCCAGTTTTTTATCCGCATCCCCTTTTATAAAGTCTTAAATACCTGTGTTGTATCTACAGCCAGACAGTTTGAGTTTCTCGTATTATGTCTTCTTTAGAATTTGATAAAAAACCACTGATTAAATATTTTAATCAGTGGTTTTACGGTATTAAATAATAATTTGAATATGTTTGTAATTGTAGTATGTTAATAAATAGAGAAACAATTATTTTATGTATATATAAACTTTTTATTCTCTACTCATCTTCATAATCACTTTCGTCATAATCAAAGTTATCGTCGTCATCTTCAAAACTTTGTTCAAATCCATCTTCATCGAAGTATGTATCTCGGCCCCAGTTAGACTCTTCATCATCCCATAAAGATGAATCATCCATTTCTTCATCATCTTCTTCAAGATCTTCGATACTTTCCCAATCAGAATTATATTCGTCTAATTCATCATTTTTCATAAAAAACTCCATATATGATCCTCGTGAGTTTTAATTATGTATTAGATAAAAGTAAATTGCAATATTGATCACGTTTTTTATTATGATTTAATTATATGCATTAATGTAAAAAAATTTTATCCTTATCACAATTTTGACAGAGTATAATATATTCAGTTAGTTTAAAAGTGGAGATGAGTGATGATTGAAGATAATAGAATTCCAATTAATATTATTACAGGTTTTTTAGGTGCAGGAAAAACAACTTTATTGAATCATTGGGTGAAACAACCATCCATGAAAAATACTGTTGTTCTGATTAATGAATTTGGTTCGGTTGGTTTGGATCACGAATTGGTTGAACAAATTGATAACCAGGTAATATTATTGGAATCAGGATGTATTTGTTGTACTTTGCAAAGTAGTTTGATCAATTCCTTGACGGATTTATTTGTAAAAAGACTGAAAAAGGAAATTCCTGATTTTGATAGAGTAGTTATAGAAACAACGGGTCTTGCAGATCCTGGTTCTATATTACCTTTGATTTCTTATGATCCGTTTATTGATAAAAGATACAGGTATGATGGTACCATTACTGTTGTTGATTCAGTAAATTTAAGAGAACAAATCAAAAAGCAATTTGAATGTGTAAAGCAAATAGCTTTAGCTGATGCAATAGTTGTTTCGAAAGGTGATTTAGTTGATTCAGAAGAGATTGATGAAATCAGAGAAACTATCAGGAAATTGAATAAAACGGCTCCAATTTATCCTGTACTGAATGGTGTTTTGGATCCTGTTATTATCAAGAGTATCGGTCCCTTTAATTCCGGGGTAATTAAGGATCCTAAAGAAATTAATGCTTGGCTGAGTACAGAAAGTGCTAATTTAGGTGTAGCTACGGGTATGAAGCAAGTTCAGGTTGCCAAAACCGGTTTAGGTATACGAAAGAAGCCTTCCATCAGTGTTCATTCTGATATTGATACCTTTAGTATGGATTTTGACAAACCATTAGATACCGATAAATTAATGGATGCTTTAGAAGCTGTACAAATGCAGTTTGGTGATAGCCTTTTAAGAATGAAAGGAATAATTAATCTTATTGATGATGAGAGACCGATTGTAGTGCACGGTGTATATGGTCAAATATACCCATTAAGTTGTCTTGAAGCCTGGCCTGAGGGTAGACCTAGGAGCAAAATTGTATTTATTGTAAGAGCTACAGTAAGGGAGCAAATTGAATTGCTTTTTAGAGATATCCTTTTTGGCGATTACTAGAGTAATGTACTAAATATGAAAAGCAACACCATTGGCAATGAAATGTTATATGGGTCTATATGGGATAAATTATTAAAATTTGCAATTCCATTGGCTCTTACGAATATTTTGCAGCAACTTTTTAATGCAGCAGACATTGCTATTGTTGGTCAATTTGTAGGAAAACTTGCTTTGGCTGCAGTTGGTGCCAATGGTGTCGTAATAAATTTGTTTTTGAATCTTTTTGTCGGACTGTCGGTTGGAGCAAATGTACTGATCTCAAATCTGGCAGGAAGACAGGATCAAGCCCGAATTGCTGATGCTGTTCATACATCTATGGCTATAGCAATGGCGGGCGGAATTTTGCTAGCCGTATTTGGTGTATTTTTTGCTAAACCTATACTGGTGTTGTTAAGCACGCCTACAGAAATTATAGAAGATGCCATTTTATATCTTAGAATTTTATGCTTAGGTATGCCGTTCCTTATGTGCTTCAACTTTGTTTCCGCTATACTAAGGAGTATAGGTGATTCTAGTACATCTCTATGGGTAATGTGTATTACAGGTTTTGTTAATGTAGTACTTAATTTAATTTTCGTATTATGTTTTCACTTATCAGTTGATGGGGTTGCCTATGCAACTGTAATATCTACAATTATCGGTGCATTTATTTTAATACACAAATTAGCCAGAGCTCCAAATGCAACGAAATTGACAATCAAGAATATTAAATTTCATAGCAAAGAATTAAATTTTATTGTCAAAATAGGTTTGCCTGCAGGCATTCAGGGAATGATGTTTTCTTTGTCTAATATTTGTATTCAATTTGCCATTAATCAATTAGGACCAGAATACATAGCAGCAACTGCGGCTGCCTTAAATTATGAATTTTTGGCATATTTTTTGTTGAATTCTTTTGCAATGGCTACAGTCACTTTTATAGGTGTTAATTATGGGGCTTGTAATTATCAAAGATGCAAGGATATTGTTAAAAGTGCCCTGATTCTTGATGGTATTGTTACAGTTTTGTTTTCTGCATTAATAGTGATCTTTGCTGAACAATGTATGGTATTATACAGCACGGATAAAACTCTTGTTGAACATGGAGTTCTTAGGCTTAAATATATCCTTTCTTTTGAGTTTTTAAATGTATTGATAGAGGTTTTTTCAGGCTCACTGAGAGGTTTAGGTATTTCGTTTGTCCCTGCAATAATTTGTTTTTTTGGAATATGCTGTTTTAGAGTATTGTGGGTATATACGGTATTTGCTCAATTTAGAACTTTTTCTGTTCTCATGATGGTTTATCCAGTAAGTTGGATGGTTACTTCTGTTGCACTAATTGTTGTTTTTTTCAAGGTTACAGATCGCATCTTAAATAAATTATAAATTTCTGTGAATTTTTTGAAATAAGTGGCTAATTATACTAAGAAAATTTATTATAATTCTAAAGTCTGATTTATAGTTTTTGTTATAAAGGTTTCCTAATGAAGAATTTATCATTATTATGTTTATTAATAGCTACTGGTTTAACTGTTTCAGGTAATGCTGTTGCAAAACATCATCATCATTCGCACCACCACAATGTTCCTCCTATGATGCGTGATTACGGTCCTCTTCCTCCGATGGGGCATGATCAAGGAATTACAACGGTATTGTATAAATTTGATACAAATCAAGATAATGCTTTGTCTAAGGATGAATTGGACAATTACAAAAAGGAAGGGTTGGAGTATACAAAACAATTAACAGAAACAACGATTTCTTTTGAAAAGGCTGATTTGAATCAGGATGGTTTTGTTTCCTTTGATGAATATATGCTTTTACCAAAAGTTGATAAATTTAAAATTTTGGGATTTGGCGGACCTGGTCATAAACATAAGCATGATCATAAACATAATACTGCAGAAAATAACGATAAAATTGCTAATCATGATTCAAAGATGGAAGAAAAAAGAATACAAGACAGAAAAATGTTTCATAGTTTTGGAAGATTTTCTTTCTTTGATACAGATTATGACGGTAAATTGTCATTTGATGAGTACAGTACACTGATATCAGTCAGAAAGGAAAATATACAGGCAATGCAGGATACTTTGTCTAAAATTGATTTTAATTCCATTGATTTGAATAATGACGGACTGATAAGTCCGATGGAAATTCATCATTATATTGGTTCTCTGATTCTAGCAAAAGCACCAAAATATGAAAAAATGAAAAGTCATGACGATGAATTTTATGAAGATGAACAGAGTGAATAAATCGGAAGGATATTAGTATATGAAAGTACATTTTAATATACCATGGTACTATAAACTTTTGACGATTATCGGATGTTGTTTGATGTCTTTAGGGTTGGCTGAACTTTATTTGCGTTTCTTGCCTGATTCAGTTTGGAAGTTTACTCCCTTTGTGTGTATTTTGGTTGGCGTATTCTTAATCATTCCTCAGCACTTTATGGCATTAATGGAAATATTAAAATATCGTCCCAAAAATGATAAGTGAACTACATTATTTTTTAATAAAACAGTAGTTCTGTGATATGGTTACCGTTAAATTTTTTCTAATTGATATAAATTATAGGAAATATAATTTTATAGTTGGTATGATTATAAGAGTGTTTAGATGACGAATAGAAAGTTAGAAAAAAAGGTTGTTTCGACAGAGGATATACTAATTAAATTGTGTCACTCTGTTACATCTGTAATAGCAGAAGCAACCCATCACCAAGTTAATTATTCATCAATGGCACAAAGAATTTCTAAAACATGTTTAAGACCTGATATTGGTTGCTTTGTGTTGTTTGATGGAGCTTTTTCTGGCTTGGTGGTTATTAATTTCACTGCGGATGCAGCCATGGAAGTCTACTCAAATTACCTTATAAACATGGGTATATCGGAGAACGAATTAGCAACAGTATATACTTCAGATGAAGTTGGTAATGTTATGGGTGAATTGATGAACCAGATTTTGGGTGATTTTACAAAGAAAGTCAGCCGAGAGTTGCAGTCTTCAATTACTCAGTCACAGCCAAAAATGTTAACTTTAAACCGACAGGTTAGGATTTCCGTAGATACTGATTTGGTAAAGCCGCAGTCTAGACGTGTATCTTTTTTTACAGAGAAAAATAATATTTTTTATATGGAATTATCAATGGATCATACGGAATTCGTTAAGATTGGTGATGTAGAAATCTTGGAAGATGTTGATCCGGATGCTTTGATTGAAAGTGTTAACAACGGAATGGTTGAGGCCGAAATTGCAGCTAAGAGAGCTGAAAATGTTTTGGATACATCTGAGCAGGATGATTTATTGGCTTCGCTTGGCTTGTGACTATTAGTTGTTTACGAATTTTTTCAGTCGTGTGGTGTGAACCATGCGACTTTTTTTTGCTCGAGAAGATCTTTGCTTTAATGTTTAAAATTTAGTGATTAAAAAAAGATTTTTTAATGAAATTCTTTCATTTTATTTTATAATTGCAGTTGGTATACAATTTTGTTGTATATATGGTTCATGTTTTTACCAATTTGGTATAGGATACTAAAATGTCAAATAAGGGTCTTTTTGATTTAAAGGCTGGTCTTGCTTTTGGATTGGCTTCACTGTTTAGTTCAGTTGTTTTAGCTTCTAATGATTCAGTATTAAATGTTTATAATTGGAATGATTATGAAGCTCCTGATACGGTCTCTAATTTTGAAAAGCAAACTAATGTCCGGGTTGTGACGGATTATTTTGACACCAATGAAGTGCTCGAGGCTAAATTATTGGCAGGTAAGTCAGGGTACGATTTGGTATTTCCTGGTTCTGATTTTCTTTCTCGGCAGATTAAAGCAGGAATCTTTTTAAAGTTGGATAAAAGTAAAATTCCTAATTATAAAAATTTAGATCCTGTAAAAATGGAGTTATTGTCTAAATTAGATCCAGATAATCAATATGCGGTTCCATACCAACAAGGTACAACCGGTATTGGCTATAATGTAAAAAAGATTAAAGAAATATTTGGTAATGATTATGTGGTAGATTCCTGGGATTTTTTATTCAAAGAAGAGAATATCTCTAGATTACAGCAATGTGGCGTAGCGGTACTTAATAATCCTACTGAGGTTTTTGCTACTGTATTGAATTATTTAGGGTTGGATCCAAATTCTACAAATCAGAATGATTATGCTCAAGCTGGTAAATTGTTGATGAAAATCAGACCTTATATAAGATATTTTCACTCATCACAGTATATTTCTGATATTGCTAGTGGAGATGTATGTGTCGTATTTGGCTGGAGTGGTGATATATTGCAAGGCAGTAATAGCGCCAAGGAAGCAAATAATGGTGTAGAAATTAATTACATTGTTCCTAAAGAGGGGGCTCTAGTTTGGTATGATATGATGGCAATACCTGCAGATGCAGAGCATGTTGATAATGCATATAAATATATAAATTATATTTTGGAACCAAAGGTTATTGCTGATATTTCTAATTACACTTCATACTCTAATGCTGTTGCTCCAGCTTTGGAACTTGTTGATGAAAGCATTGCTAATAATCCCAATATAACTATTCCGGAAGAAAAACTTAAATTGATGTTTGTAATTAAGCCCCATGACGCAAAAATTAATAAGACAATTAATACACTTTGGACTAAGATTAAGAGCCACACGGCTAAAAAATAGTTTGGTGTTTAATGATAGATAATTTTGTCACAAGGTGCATAATAGATAATTGTGCACCTTTTTTATTATTTGTGTTAATATTTTCGATGCTTGTAAAAATATTAGTTTATGTAAGGTTTTAATATGTCAGAAGATAATTTTAATGGAATAGAAATAAGTTTAAAGAAAACTCATTTTGTTTTGAGTGCTCCTGATATTACCGTTTTGCCTCAGGACGAAGGAAAGGAGATTGCTTTTATAGGGCGTTCTAATGCAGGTAAGTCTTCTGCTCTTAATACCATTACGGAACAAAAAAATCTCGCTAAAACAAGTAAAACCCCAGGAAGAACACAAATGATTAACCTTTTTGAATGTGCTGATGGTTATAGAATTGTTGATTTGCCTGGTTATGGTTATGCCAAGGTTCCTTTGGAAATGAAAAAGAAATGGCAAATTGCTTTGAATCAGTATTTGGAAAGACGTGAATCGTTGATAGGGTTGGTTGTGGTAATGGATATTAGAAATCCGTTAACTCAAATTGATAGACAAATTGTTAATTGGTCTATTGCATGCCAATTACCAACTATTTTACTGCTTACTAAAGCCGACAAATTAAATCAAGGACCAAGGCAACAAGCAGTTAAAGAAGTTTTGTTTCAATTACAGGAGTTTGCTAATTACGAAGATTACGTTAAGGTGATTCCTTTTTCCTCATTAAATCATTCTATAGGCGTGAAAAATTTAAAAAATATGATTGTTGATTTATTCAATGCTCAGTTTTAACCATTGAATGGAGAAACTGCAGTATATCGCAAAATAAGGGCGTTTAGCATAAATACTAAACACCCTTTTTGTTTAACTGAGAATCGTAAGCTTATTTAGTAGATACTGTTGTTTCAGAGGTATCATCAGTTTGGTTAACATTCCAACCGCCACCAATTGCTTTATACAGATTTATTTGTGTCTGTAGTTGAGCAAGTTTAGTAGAAACTAGACCTTGGCGCGAAGCTACATATTGTCGTTGTGCATCCAGTCTTGTTAAATAACTATCTACTCCTTCGTTATATCTCAAATCGGCCAATTCAAAGTATTTTTTAGTTGTTTTATACAGATTTTCTTGACTCTTGTATTGCTTGTTTAAACAATCAAACGATTTTATGGCATCAGAAACTTCTTTAAATGCGACTTGAATTGTTTTTTCATATGATACAATCGCTTCTTGCTTTTGAATATCAACAACATCTAAATTACTGTATAATGCCAAATTAAAAATTGGTAATGTTAGCGCCGGAGACACATTCCAATATTTAGAACCTGTTGAAAACAGCTTATCGGCATGGTTTGAAACCGTTGATAAAGTTGCACTTAAATTGATAGATGGGAATAATGCGGCTCTTGCAACACCAATATTATAATTTGCAGCTTTTAGTTTGTGTTCAGCTGCCAAAATATCTGGTCTCATTGCAATAAGATCGTCTTGTGAAATTATATCAATTTGTTTTACTTCTATATCAGTAATTTTCTTCAAAGAATCAACTTCTGGTAAATTCGTTCCTACCAATAGCAATAATTGGTTCTGATCCAGTTTAATAACTCTTTCATAGTTTGCTACATTGATTTCTGCTGTAGCAACTGCTGTTTGAGATTGGGCGAGTTCCAATTCTGAAGCCGAACCGATATCATATTTGTTTTTGGTAAGTTTATAACTGTCTAATTCCGTACTTAATGTTTCCTTGAACAGTGCCAGCAATTCTTTATCTGCCACATATGTATAATATGCGTTAGCAATGGAAGCAACTAGGGAAATTTGAGCAGATCTTTGATTTTCATATACTGCAAAGAATTGTTCTAAAACTACATTTTTCTGATTTCTGATTTTACCGAAAAAATCAATTTCCCATGAAAAATTTCCACCTACTTGATAGCTTGTTGCTACGCTATCAGGATTAATTGCAGATCTATTGGTATTAGTCCCTCTGGAAACATTTGCAAAACCACCTACAGAAGGGAATAAACCAACTCTCGTCACTTCATATTGAGCTTGATATTCAGCCACAGCTAAGGCGGCCAATTTCAAATCTCTATTATTCTCCAAAGCCAGTTTAATTAATTTCTGTAAATCTGGATCTGTAAACTGTTCTTCCCAATTTAAAGGAGCTGTTACAGTTGGTTGTGCATCCCATTCTGCAACAACAGGAGTTTCTGGCCTTTCATAATCAGGAGCTAGAGAACAACCTGTAGCAAATAATGCCAATGATACATTTATAGCTAAAAGTTTTTTATTCATTCTTATTATCTCCTAATAAAGCTTCCTCTGCGGCATGCATAGCCATTTTCTCATGCTTTGGAATATACTTGGTAAAGTATCTCATTACCAGCACAAAGAAAACAGGAACAAAGAATATTGCTAAAACAGTCGCTGTAATCATTCCACCTAATACGCAAACGCCTATTTCATTCTGGCTGTTTGCTCCGGCACCTGTTGAAACCGCCAGAGGTAAAACACCAAGACAGAATGCCAAAGAAGTCATTATAATCGGTCTTAAACGAATTTTGGCAGCTTGAACTACAGAATCAGTTAATCGAACTCCTTTATCATATAGTTCTTTAGCAAACTCTACAATTAAAATTGCATTTTTTGCAGATAAACCTATTGTGGTTAATAAACCTACCTGGAAATAAACGTCGTTACTTAGTACATGCAGTGCAGGGTAAACCATGTTAATGTACTTTGATAAGTAAGCTGCACCTACAGCACCGAAAACGCCAAGAGGAACAATTAACATTACTGCAAAAGGTATAGACCAACTTTCATATAAGGCTGCTAAACTTAAGAATACAATTAAAATAGAAATAGCATACAAAAAGTTTGCCTGATCACCAGACTGTTGTTCTTGGAATGAAACTCCGTTCCATGAAATACCGAATCCAGGAGGTAATTCTTTAACGATTTTTTGTACTTCAAGCATTGCTTCACCTGTTGATCTGCCAAGAGCTGGCTGAGCCTGGAAGTTTACTGCAGGAAGCGCATTAAATCGTTCGATCCTTGGTGAACCGTATTCCCATTTCGTTGATGCAAACGACTTAAAAGGAACCATTTTTCCCTGATTGTTTTTAACATACCATAAATCAAGATCATCTTCAGACATACGATATTTTTGATCTGCTTGCATGTAGACTTTTTTGATACGATCATTGTATATGAAATCGTCTACATATTTACTTCCCCAAGCCGATGACAATGTTGTATTCAATTCATTAACAGAAATACCCTGAGCCATAGCTTTTTCGTAGTCAATTTTGATTCTCAACTGAGCGATATCTTCCAATCCATTTGGTCGTGTCTGGGATAGAATATTTGATTGAGATGCTATGCCCATAAACTGATTCCTTGCATTCATGAGCGTTTCATGACCTTGGGAACGGTGATCAACCAGATAGAAATCGATACCCTGTGCGGTACCTAATTCTGGTACAGATGGGATATTGAATGAATACGCCAATGCTTGATCAGCCCCCATATACACAGGTCCTTGAATAGTATCAATAATTGAATATACAGTGTCATTATAAGTTGGACGTTCGTCCCAATGGTTAAGTTTTACGAAACTCATTGCAACGTTTTGACCGCTTCCTGCAAAAGAAAAACCTATAACAGACATTATTGATTCAATATTTTTACCTTCTTTTTTCATGATAATGTCTTCTACTTGGTCAATAACCGATTCAGTTCTCTCTACAGTAGCTCCTCCAGGAAGTTGCGTCATAACAAAAAATACACCTTGATCTTCTTCTGGAAGATATGATGACGGAATGTGGTTTAAGCAGAACCATAAACCCGCAATGATAAATGCGTAATAAACACAAAATCTAGGGATTGCATGAACAGCAACTCTTACGTGCTCCTGGTAGCTTGTTGAGAATTTATCAAACCAGGCATTGAATTTAGAGAAAAACCAATCCAAAGGTGCTGTTAACACGTTTTTCTTTTGATTTGTGTTTGATTCTTTAATGATAGAAGCACACAATGCTGGTGTTAATGTTAATGCAACAACAACTGACAAAAGCATTGCTGAAACAATAGTTATTGAGAATTGTCGATAAATTACACCAGTTGATCCTCCGAAGAATGCCATTGGAATAAATACTGCGGATAACACCATCGCAATACCTATTAATGCTCCTGTAATTTGTTGCATAGATTTTATGGTTGCAACACGTGGAGGTAACTTCTCGGATGTTAATAGTCTTTCAACGTTTTCAACAACAACGATTGCGTCATCTACAAGCAAACCTATTGCCAAAACCAAACCGAACATTGTTAATGTGTTTATTGAGAATCCTAATGCTTTCATTATTGCAAATGTTCCGAGCAAAACAACAGGAACGGCAATTGTTGGAATAATTGTCGCTCTTATGTTCTGCAGGAAAAGATACATAACAAAAAATACTAGAATAATTGCTTCAAAAAGAGTTTCGTATACAGAGTGGATAGACACATCAATAAATGGTGTGGTATCAAAAGGTATAACAGAATGCATTCCTGCCGGATAGAATTCTTCTAGCTCTTTGATTTTATCATTAACCAACTTGGCGGTTTGAAGAGCATTTGCTCCTGTAGCAAGTTTGATAGCTAAGCCGGATGTCGGTTTTCCGTTTAGTCTACTGAAAGCATTGTAATTTTCAGCCCCCAATTCAACTTTTGCAACATCCTTGATTTTTACAATTGTTCCGTCAGTGTTAACTTTTAATATTATATTTTCAAATTCTTCCGGATACGTTAAACGTTCCTGACCAATGATTGTGTACGAATAAGTCTGACCTTCCACAGAAGGAGCTCCACCTAGAGTTCCGTATGCAATTTGTGCGTTCTGCGCCTGGATTGCACTTGCTAATTCTGATGCGGAAATTGAGTATTTACTCATCTTATTTGGATCAATCCAAACTCTCATTGCATATTCAGAACCAAAAACTTGTACAGTACCAACACCTTCAATTCTACTAATTGGTTCTTTGAAATTAGTGGTTAAATAATCAGACAAGTCATTAGCGTTTTGTTTTGGATCATCGGAAACCAAACCTATAACCATTAAGAAACTACCTGTGGTTTTTTTAACGGTTATACCTTGCTGCTGAACAACCTGCGGCAAAGATGTTGTTGCTTGCTGCAATTTATTCTGTACTTGAACCTGAGCTATATCTGGATCTGTACCTTTTTCAAAGGTTACTGTAATACTGGTCTGACCATATGAGTCAGAGGTTGAGTTCATATACAGATAACCATCAAGGCCGGTTAAATTCTGTTCTATTATTTTTGTTACTGTATTCTGTACAGTATCAGCAGAAGCTCCAGGATATGTTGCACTGATTTGAACCTGCGGAGGAGCGATTTGTGGATATTGTGCAATTGGCAATGTCGCTAGGGATAATGCACCAAGTAGCATTATAACGATAGCAATTACCCACGCAAATATAGGTCTATCAATAAAAAATTTTGATAACATTTTTTTACCCTATTATTTTTGTTCCTGTTTTGCGTTTTCAGCAGAATTATTGTCTGCAGAAGCGGCAGAAGTCGGATCTTTATTTATGTCTTGTTCTTTTTGTGTTGTATTTTCTTCTGGAATAGGAGTTACTTCCATACCGACTCTAACTTTCTGGATGTTAGACACTAGAATCCGATCATCCTTATTTAAGCCGGAATCAATAACAAAGAAGTTAGGAATTTCTGCTCCGATATTGACATATTTCTGTTGGATTTTATTGTCTTTATCGATAATAAATACATATGTATCTGACCTGTTTGCTCTTATAACTGAGTTTTGAGGAACTAACATAGCACCTTTCTTTATTCCTTTAGGTAATTTAGCTCGCATGAACATGCCAGGCAATAAAACTTGGTTAGGATTTGCAACTGTAGCTCTAATTGTTACCATTCCGGTTGACTGATCAACAGAAACTCCAGTAAAACCTAAAATACCCTTTTCTGGATATACCTGACCATTTTCGAAAACCAATGATACTTCAACTTTATTATCCTGATTTAAGTGAATTTGTCCTTCAGCAATTTCTTTTTTAGTTTGCAACAAATCGTTAACAGATTCTCCCAGGTCTACATATATAGGATCAAGCTGCTGAATTGTGGCTAGGGCTGTTTGCTGATTTTGCGTAACTAAAGCTCCTTCGGTAAATTCGGATTTGCCGATGATTCCCGTAATTGGTGCATATACATGAGTGTAAGCTAAATTGATTTCAGCAGTTTTTACCGCTGCCTTGGCGGCAAGAATCTGAGCTGTTGCTGACTTGTAATTTGCTTGTGCATCATCATAATCCTGTTGACTCACAGCTTTTGTTTTTAACAGTTCCTGATATCTCTGCGCTCTTAGTTTAGCAGAATATTCTGTAGCTTCTGCTTTTGCCAGGTCCGCTTTGGCTGCTGCTAGGCTGGCTTCGTAGGTTGCAGGATCGATCTGATAAAGCTGTTGGCCTTTCTTTACCTCTGAACCTTCTGCGAAAAACCTTTTGAGAATTATACCACTTACCTGTGGTCTAACCTCTGCTTCTCTCAGCGCGTTTGTTCTACCTGTTAATGTTAATTCAATTGGTACGTCTTTAATGGCAATAGGTGTAAATTTTACAGGTAGCGCCATTTGCTGATTTTTTGCTAGTGTTTTGTCTTTATCGCATCCTGTAGTCATAGATAAGCACAATGCGCTCATCATACAGAAAGGTAGAATTTTATTTAGTCTCATCTCTTTTCTTTGCCTTAATCAAATACGCAATACAACTGTTAAAGTAATTGAAAAAATTATTTACATACACTATTGTATGTAAATTTATAAAATTACTAATGTGATTTTCGTTATTGTATCAAAAAAATATAAAAAACTGTAAGAAAAAACTATCGTGCAAAAGATCTAAAAGGGTATTTATGGTTAAAAAAACTAAAGAAGAGGCTCTGGAAACAAGAAATAATGTATTAAAAGCAGCGTTAAAATTGTTTTATGAAAAAGGTTATCAAGAAACATCAATCAATGATATCGCCAAAGCTATGGGAACAACCAGGGGTGCTGTTTATTGGTATTTTGGCTGTAAAGGGGACATTTTAAAAGCTTTGTGGAGTGAAAGAATCGTTCATGTCAACAGAATCTTGCATAATGTCCGGAATATTTCCTCGGTCGGAGAGAATGATATAGACAATATAAGGGCTGTTCTTGAGAATTTTCTAGGTAGCCTTTTTTCTACAACGAATCAAGATACAGAAAATAAGATGTTTTTTCACATTATTCATATTTTAATGATTTCTGGAAATTCAGAGGAAATTTTATACATAAGAGAACAAACCAAAATTTTTGATAGGGAGATATTTTCTGTTATTTATAATCTTATTTTGAAAATAAAAAACAATTCACAAACCGATTGTTGTATAGAAATTAAAGAGATAGTTACGTATCTTCATTTGATGCTGGATGGATATTTTTTGAATAGTATAAATTTGGTCGGCTTTGAACATGAATTTTATGAAAAAGTTTATCCGCACAAACTGGTAGATTTTATTATAAAAATAATCTTCAAATTTATCTGATTTGCATTGATTTATGAATATTGAAAAAAAGTAAAAAAACATTGCAAAAATTTGATGATTCGCTATATTTACACTAGTCTAGGCAAGGTTCCGTAATTGGGAATGGATAGCTTTGGATTCGAATGTAAATCGAATTTTTGGGGGGAATGAACATTGGTAAAGGATGATAACAAGACTGCAAAATCTGATCAGAAAGAAAGGACGCAGCAAAATTTAGATAAAAATAATGACAAGGTAAATAAAAATCCTAATAAGCCAACCATTAATGAAATTCAGCAGAGAAAACCTTTGGTTGAAATAAAAAAACTTACAAAAGTATACAATGGCGGAGTTGTTGCTGTTGATAATGTTGATTTAACAATTTACGAAGGTGAAATTTTTGCTTTGTTGGGATCATCCGGATGCGGTAAGTCAACGTTGTTGAGAATGCTTGACGGCTTGGAATCTCCAACCAGTGGTGAAATTATTATTGATGGTCAGAACGTTGTGGATATCCCGCCGTATAAAAGACCTGTTAATATGATGTTTCAGTCCTACGCTTTATTCCCACATATGACTGTGGAGCAGAATATAGCATTCGGATTGAAGCAGGATAAAATGTCCAAGGAAGATATTTCCCAGCGAGTTAAGGAAATGTTAGAACTTGTACATATGGAGGATTACGCCAATAGAAAACCGTATCAATTGTCAGGCGGTCAACGTCAGCGTGTTGCTTTAGCTAGATCGTTGGCAAAACGACCAAAATTGCTATTGTTAGACGAACCAATGGGTGCTTTAGATAAGAAATTGAGAGCCAAGATGCAGCTTGAACTGGTTGATATTATTGAGAGGGTTGGAGTAACTTGCGTTATGGTAACTCATGATCAAGAAGAAGCTATGACCATGGCAGGGCGCGTTGCTATTATGGATAAAGGAGAATTTATTCAAATAGGGGATCCTGAAGAAATTTATGAAAACCCAAATTGCGTATTTACAGCTGAGTTTATTGGTTCTGTTAACCTGTTTGAAGGGGTGTTGGGTGATAATGATGCATCTCATACTGTGATAAATTCCGATGAATTGCTTCACCCTATTTATATTAATTCCGGTACGAATATAGCTGACGGCATGAAGGTAACAGTTGCATTGAGACCTGAAAAAATTTGGATTGAAACAAAAGAACCAGAAGATAAGCATATGTACAATTATGCTGAAGGTATCGTTGAAAATATTGCTTATATGGGTGATATTTCGATTTACCATGTAAGAATCAATAGCGGAAAGATAGTAACTGTTACAATTCCTAATATGGATCGTTTCCGTACAAATCAACCATCATGGGAAGATAAAGTATATTTGCATTGGGAACCGGATTCATCTGTAGTATTAATTATTTAGTGTAAGGGAATTAGAAGTAGTTATGGCTGGTTTTAATACTATGCGCTATGTGAAAAATTCTAGATTAAAGAATATTTTTCGTAGCAGATTATCCAAAATTAGATTTAAGGGTAGTAGTTTTGTATTAGCTATTCCTTACATTTGGTTGATTTTGTTTTTTATTATTCCGTTTTTAATCATATTTAAGATTAGTTTCTCTGAAATGGTGGAAGGGACAATGCCTCCATATACACCAATTTTCAGTTATGAAGATGGAAAATTAGACATTAGTTTAAACTTTAACAACTATAAAGCTATTTTTGCCGGAGATGACCTGGGTTTAGACGAGTTTGACGATGAATCCGAACAGGAAAATACGGAAACTGATTCAGGGTTATTTTCATCGGTAAGGAATGCATATAATTCAATATCCGATACCTTAAGCGATAATTTATATTTACAAGGATATTGGCAATCTTTGAAAGTTGCTTTTGTATCGACCTTGTGCTGTCTGCTGATAGGATATCCTTTAACATGGTCAATAGTGCACGCTTCTCCTACAATGAGAAGTATTTTGCTGATGTTGATTATATTGCCGAGCTGGACTTCTTTTCTGATAAGGGTTTATGCATGGATGGGATTACTTAGCGATACGGGATTTATTAATCAATTATTAATGTTTCTTCATATAATTGATGAGCCCATTGTAATGCTACATACTCCTTTTGCCATCTATATTGGTATTGTATATTCATATTTACCATTTATGATAATGCCATTATACAATGCTATTTCCAGGGTTGATTATGCATATATAGAAGCGTCGATGGACTTAGGTGCAAAACCTATGACCACATTTTTTAAAGTTTTGCTGCCACTTACAAAAAATGGTGTGATTGCCGGATCTATGCTGGTGTTTATACCTGCCATCGGTGAGTTTGTTATACCTGAACTGTTAGGAGGTCCTGATACAGTTCTCATTGGTCAATTGTTATGGCAGGATTTCTTTAACAATAGAGATTGGCCGTTGGCTTCGACTATTGCAGTTATTATGCTGATGTTGGTTATCATTCCTATCGTGTGGTTCTTTAAAACACAAAGAGCAAGTGAGGGTAAAGTATAATGAATTCAACGCCATATATAAAATCAAAGTGGAGATTATTGTTCTTGTTCGTTGGGTTAAGTTTTTTATACTTACCTATTATTATTCTGATGATATATTCTTTTAATTCATCTAGATTAGTAACAGTATGGAAGAGTTTTTCCTTTCAATGGTATGAGGCTTTAATTCAGGATGAAGAGTTTTTACATGCAATTTATCTGACTTTCTCAATTGGATTCTTTGCGGCTTCGATGTCTGTGATTATCGGTACTTTAGCTGCATTTGTATTAACGCGTTTTAATCGTTTCAGAGGATATAGCATTTTTTCCTTCAGTATTACTGCTCCAATGATTATGCCTGAAGTTATCACTGGTCTATCATTGTTGTTAATGTTTATTGCTATGTCCAATGGTTCTCATGCATTTGTCCAGTATTTAGTAACAACATTCAATATACAAGAAGGTCATTTTTTATATCCATTCCTAATGCAGCTAGATGGGTTCCCAAACAGAGGTGTTATAACCATTTGGATTGCAATGGTGACATTCACATCAGCGTATGTAACCGTTATTGTAAGAGCTAGATTAAAGGAAACTGATTTATCAATAGAAGAAGCTGCACTTGATTTAGGTGCAACGCCGTTTAAGGTGTTTATTTTTATAACACTACCTTCATTGTTTCCTGCAATTTTATCAGGTTGGTTGTTGGCTTTTACACTAACTTTGGATGATATTGTGATTTCACAATTCGTAGCCGGTCCAAAGTCAACTACATTGCCAATGTTGGTTTTTTCTAGTGTAAGAAGGGGTGTTAATCCTAAGATAAATGCTTTGGCCACTATTATTGTATGTGTAGTTTCGCTTTGCGTATTTATGGCTTGGTATTTTATGAGAAGACGAGAAAAGAAATTATTGAAAGAACTTAGGGCTATGAATGCCAAATCATAATGCTTAGTGTCTTAATCATAAGATAATATAGGCGCTGTGCTTGTAAAATAGTATGGCGCTTTTTTAATGTATAAACTAAAAAATGCTAAATTTAGGTCATAAACAACCGATATTAATATAATAAGAACAGGAAAAATTCAGGAGAAAGTTAGGAGGTTAATATGTCTCAAGAAATGTTATATATTTTCGCTCCAAAAGTTAATAATAATATTCAATTTGTAACTCGCAAAGGAGTGAAAAAGATTACAAAGGTTTCAGCACTGAAAGAATTAAATGAAAATGATTCCTCGGCTGACATATCTAGTTCGGACGAACAGGTTATTGTTGTGGAAAATAATAAAGTAGCATCTAATGAAGATATGCCAGAGAATGACAATCATACAACGATTGATATGTCTGTTTAGTAATAACTTGTGTCAGGCGTTTTCTGCAATTTTGGGCGCAAACCTTGAGAGGAATGCGCCTTTTTGATTTTATTGGAAAAATGCCGGTTATTTATGAGCGCGCAGAAGGGTAAATTTTTTTTCAGAAGAAGCTACTGTGCTGTTGTTATACTTAGATACTATCGATATGGTATGCTCTCCTCGATCCATATTGCTAAATGAAGCGGATAAGGTTCCTGTTCCATATATGGTTTGTTGTTCAACACCGTCTACATACAATGTTGATGAGGTAAGACCACTGGCATTGCTAACATTTCCTAAAATGCTAACATTTCCTTCGTTACTTCTTATGAGCTGCTCAGATGGTTGAGTAATATTGATAACTGGTTTTGGAATATTTTGCTGCTGGTCGCTGTAACTATTATAGTTGTTACCGCTTATGTTGCTTTCTACTACATTAGATTCTTTAACATCTATTATTTTGGATTTTACTGACTTATCAGCAGATTGACTATCCGAGAAATGTACAGTTCCATTCTTATCAACCCAAGTATGAATTTCCGCATTTGCATAATTGCAAAATGCAAAAATGGTAAAAATAGATGCAAATATTACTTTATTCATAGCAGTACCTACTAAATTTTACAAGTTAATCAAAATTTTGCTAATTATTTACGAATGTATTCGTCTCACTTTATCCGATTATAGACAGAGATAGTAAAGAAACCAATTTATTTTTTACTTTAGAAAATAAAAATGTGGAAAAGAACTAATTTTCATGTTTAGTTTTTTCCACAATATAGTACTACTGACTTTTACAGAATGTTATAAAGAGTAATATAATTCAAATTCGAGAGGGTGGGGAGCCATTCGAATTCGATCCACATCCTGTTTCTTAAGATCAATATATGCCTCGATTAAATCCTTACTGAATACATTGCCTTTCAACAAGTACTCATGGTCAGCGGCCAAACTGTTTAGAGCTTCTTCTAGTGATCCGCAAACTTGAGGAATTTGCGATGCTTCTTCAGGCGGTAAATCATACAAGTTTTTATCCATTGCTTCACCTGGATCTATTTTGTTTTGAATACCATCAAGACCAGCCATCAACATAGCAGAAAATGCCAAATAAGGATTTGCCATACAATCTGGGAATCTGACTTCCACGCGAGTTGCTTTTGGATTTGAAACTGCAGGAATTCTTATGGAAGCAGAGCGATTAGATGCTGAATATGCAAGCATAACAGGAGCTTCGTATCCTGGTACCAATCTTTTATATGAATTAGTTGAAGGATTGGTGAAAGCGTTTAATGACTTCGCATGTTTGATTATGCCGCCAATGTAATATAGAGCAGTTTGTGATAGACCGCCATAAATATCGCCTGCAAAAATATTCTTACCATTTAGGCTTAGTGACTGATTGCAGTGCATACCTGAACCATTATCTCCAAAAATAGGTTTAGGCATAAATGTGGCAGTTTTACCATTAATATGACATACGTTCATAATCACATATTTTAGTAATTGCAGTTCATCGGCTTTTTTGGTAAGTGTATTAAATCTTACTGCAATTTCATTTTGTCCACCTGTTGCAACTTCGTGGTGGTGTGCTTCAACACAAAAACCTAAATCTGTTAAGGTTTCGCAAATTTCTGAACGAATATCTTGGAATGCATCTACAGGAGGAACAGGAAAATATCCACCCTTAACACTATGTCTATGACCAAGATTTCTTACATCATAGTCATCATAACTTTTTCCTGTATTCCATGCAGCATCTTCTGAATCAACTTTGTAGAAACATCCATTCATTTCATTTTGATAACGTACGTCATCAAAAATAAAGAACTCTGGTTCAGGTCCGAAAATAACGCTGTCGGCAATACCGGTGGATTTCAAGTATTCTTCGGCTTTCTTTGCAACGGAACGTGGATCTCTTTCATATCCTAGTAATGTTTTAGGCTCAAGCACATCACATCTTATAAAATATGTTTTGTACTCGTAGAAAGGGTCCAACTGCCATGTTGTAATATCTGGCATCAGTACCATATCTGATTTGCTGATGCCCTTCCATCCGGCAATAGATGAACCATCAAACATTTTTCCATCTTCGAAAAAATCTTCATCCACTAAATTTGCCGGAATAGATATATGCTGTTCTTTTCCTTTGGTATCTGTAAAACGTAGATCTACGTATTTTACATTTTCATTTTTGATTGTCTCTAAAATGCTTTCTATTGTGTTTGACATTTAAAGCTATCCTCACTTGGATTTAACTACGTGTATAAGAAATCTCTATTGTATAGAGTATAACGATCTAATCTTAATTGTATTTTAACCTATTTGTTATATGTTTTCATAGAAATAGAGTTTAACTTAGCGTTAAAAATTAAAAAAAATTGAGTTGGAATACAATAAAACGCAAAAAAACATGAGTAACGAATTTTGATGAATTTGTTAATCATTTTTGTTGAAATTATTTTTCTAACAATGCTATGCAGATCACAAATTAAATAGTAAAATAGGCAAAAATTTATACTTATTTAAAGGCAATAAATAGATGGCAGATTTAAGCAAATTAAGAAACATTGCAATTATAGCTCATGTTGATCATGGTAAGACTACTTTAGTAGATAAATTATTGAAACAGTCAGGAACTTTAGACCGTAATGAAATAGGTCAAGAAAGAGTAATGGACTCTAATGATCTTGAACGTGAACGTGGAATTACTATCCTCGCTAAGAATACAGCAATTCGTTGGAATGATTATCGTATCAATATTGTTGATACTCCAGGTCATGCTGATTTTGGAGGTGAGGTAGAGCGTGTTATGTCTATGGTTGATTGCGTATTGCTGCTGGTAGATGCTGTAGATGGTCCGATGCCGCAAACAAGATTTGTTACTCAAAAGGCTTTTGCTGCCGGATTACGACCTATAGTAGTAATCAACAAGATTGATAGACCAGGTGCAAGACCTGATTGGGTAATTGATCAGGTATTTGATTTGTTTGATAATTTGGGGGCAACTGATGAACAATTGGATTTTCCTATTGTTTATACATCTGCATTAAATGGAACTGCAACATTAGATTTATCCAAGCCAGGTTCAGATATGACAGCCTTATTCCAGGCCATTGTTGATTATGTTGAGCCGCCAAAAGCAGATCCTGAAGGTGCGTTCCAGATGCAAATTTCTCAGCTGGATTATTCTTCATACGTTGGAATAATCGGAGTTGGAAGAATTAAACGTGGAACAGTTAAGACTAATCAGGCTGTTACAATTGTCGGTGCTGATGGTTCAAAAAGAACAGGTAGAATAGGTCAGATATTAGGTTATCTTGGATTGCAAAGAAGTGAAGTGCCAGAAGCAAATGCAGGTGATATTGTTGCGATTACCGGTTTGGGCGAATTGAAAATATCCGATACAATTTGTGATAATTCAAATGTAGAGGCATTACCGCCATTATCTGTAGACGAACCAACTGTTTCTATGACCTTCCAGGTAAATACTTCTCCATTTGCAGGTAAAGAAGGAAAGTTTGTAACGTCAAGAAACATTTTGGAGCGTTTACAGGAAGAATTAAAGCATAATGTAGCACTCAGAGTGGAGATGACAGATGATACCGATAAATTCAAGGTATCCGGAAGAGGTGAACTTCATTTATCTGTTTTAATTGAAAATATGCGTCGGGAGGGTTTTGAATTAGCTGTATCACGTCCTGAGGTTATCATCAAGGAAATTGATGGTAAAAAAATGGAACCAATCGAAAATCTGACTGTTGATGTGGAAGAAAATAGTCAGGGTGCAGTAATGCAGGCTTTAGGTGAAAGAAAAGCTGATTTGGTTGATATGGTACCAGATGGAAAAGGCAGAGTAAGAATTGATTACAAGATACCATCCCGTGGCCTGATAGGATTCCAAAATGAGTTCATGACCATGACATCAGGTACAGGATTGATGTATCACACTTTTGATTCTTATGGCGAATTCAGAGGTGGTGATATAGGTTTAAGAAAAAATGGTGTAATGATTTCCAACGCTACAGGTAAGGCTCTAGGATACGCTTTATGGTATTTGCAAGATCGTGGTTATTTGTTTATTGGTCATGCTGCAGAGGTTTATGAGGGTCAAATTATAGGTGTTCATAATAGGACTAATGATTTAACTGTTAATTGTTTGAAAGGCAAAAAATTAACAAATGTCAGAGCTTCAGGTACTGATGAGGCGATTGTGTTGGTTCCTCCTGTAATTTTATCTTTGGAGCAGTCATTAGAGTTTATTGATGATGATGAACTGGTTGAAGTTACTCCTAAGTCAATTAGATTAAGAAAGAAAAACTTAACCGAAATTGATCGCATTAGGGCATTTAGAGAAAATGGTGGTAAAAAACCCGAATCTGAGTAATTTTTTATAGTTTTATGCATATTAAAGTCTCAATCATTTGAATATGGTTGAGATTTTTTTTTGGTATGAAATTTGCTTTAATAGTCTTATATGACTTAGCATATTGTTAATAGGGGAATAAGTAATGAAATATAAATTATTAGCGTTTTTTGCTTCATTTACTTTAATGCTGAATTGCGGAAATTCCGCAATAGTTCAAGATTTGCAAGCTGACGATGAACCTGAATTAATTCAGTTATATTCGCAAAACGAATTAAATAAACTTATTTCTGAAAATAAGCATCTTGAAAGAGTGTTACTTGATGAATGCCAGTTTACTCGTGATATTGAAGATCGCGCCATGGTTCTTCATTATCCATCATATCTATATCTTTGGGCAGATATGAATTTTACAGATACTTGCGTAAAGGGAGATCCTGCAGTTGGTGTTAAAGCGCTAAAAATGGCTGCTGATAGAGCTATGCCTAAAGCATTATATAAATTAGGAGAACTGTATCATACAGGCAAATATGTTCAAAAGGATCAAGAACTTGCATATCACTATGTATACAATGCGGCTTCATTAAAAGATCCCAAGGCTAGAGTACTTCTTGTAGAGTTATTACTGGAAATGGAAGGAAAGGAAATTGACTATGAGCGGGCATATAATTGGTTGTTTTTTACTGTATTTTCCCAAGAGAAGGAAAAAGATCATGCTACACTATTACTAAACAGACTTGGCGCAAAAATGCCGGCATCATTGGTAAAAAAAGCAAGGCTGAAGGAGTATAATTAATCACTATCTGTTTTTATATTGCATAGTTATTTTTTTGACGTTTCATTTTGGTGATGTGTCTTTTGCATTCGTAGTGTTCTTTCCAGGATTTGGGTGTAGATTGGTTTGGCTCCCAACTTTTGAGTTACCAAGGTAGCGCTTAAAGAAGAAATCATCATAGGTAATAAAAATTCATAGTTATTGGTCATTTCAGTAACAAGGATAATTCCTGTTACAGGAGCTCTTACGGAGGCTGCAAATAGTGTACTCATTCCGACTATTGCGAAAATACTAGGAGGGATAGCTGATATCTCAAATTGATATAAGATACTGCCAAATGCAGCACCACATAATGTACCTATAGCTAGACTTGGTGCAAATATACCTCCAGGTATTCCGCTTCCGAAACATAGTAAAGTTCCGAATATCCGCCACATTAATAGGATTAAAAGAATTTTTGTTTGCTGATTATTATTGGTTATCCACTCAGGAATTGAAAACATTCCTGAAGCTGCCGCTTGAGGTTCTATACAAAACAACAGTCCGGAACATCCTCCAATTATAAAGATTAATGGGATTATTCTGGTAAGTTTTCCCTTGCATAAATAGAAATAAAAGTTTTGAAAGCGTTCTACTCCTTTGTTAAAAAAGAATCCTATGACACCGACGAAAATACCTAATAATATAAACAAATAGAAATAAGCAAGATTTGGGCAATCATAATTAGGTAAATTGTGAAAAACAGAGTTGTTGCCAACCAGTAAACAACGAGTAATTGCGGCTGAAATAACGGTAATGCTAACTATTTTTATGGAAAGAAAGCTGTATTTAAACTGTGGTCTTAGTTCTTCTAAAACAAATAAAATGCCGGCAAGAGGTGCATTGAATGCTGATGCTAAGCCGGCAGCGCTTCCGGCTGCAACTAGTGACATGGCATGGCTTTTTGATAAATAAAAGGTGTCAGCAATCATTTTTCCAAGGTTTCCTCCGATCTGAATGGAAGGTCCTTCACGACCTAAAATCATGCCTGAGGATAAAGAACAGATTCCGCCAAATAATTTAACTGGAAGAACTCGTTTCCATCTGATTGCTCTTTTATGAATTAGAGCACCCTCGATTTCTGGTATTCCTGATCCTCCTGCTTCTGGAGCAAATTTTATTGTTATAGTTATAGCAAAGGCTGCAAGTAAACCACATACTACAAACAGTGAAGCATAAGCATATAAATCTTTAGTGGATTCATTAAATGCTGTGTATATGTAAGAAAGTATTGTATCTGGTACAATTTGGAAAAAAACACATGTCAATCCGGTTATTATGCCTACTATACTCGCAATTAGTAAAATCAAAGAAGGTGCATGATCCAGTTTTATGTAATGCCGAATTAGCCAATGAATTTTGCTATTTCTTATTTTTTGTAGTTTATCTAGTTTCATAAAATTCTTATTAGTTATCCACTGTATATTTTACTATAATAGAATCAGGGTATGTTCTAAAATTTAATCGGATCAAACAATATGCTAAAGATTCTTTCTTCATTGAAAAAAAAAATAGATAAAACACCTTATCTTGGCTTTGCTTTTTTATTTATTCGAACCATTGTTAAAAGATATAAGCAGGATCGTGTTACTGTTGAGGCTGGACATTTAGTATATGTTACTGTACTTTCATTGGTTCCGGTAGTGACTGTTTTGTTTTCAATACTGTCTATGTTGCCTATATTTGAAGGTCCAAAGAATGAAATAAAGGCATTTATTTTTAATAATTTGGTTCCTACCTCCAGTGATGTAATCCAGCACTATTTGGATCAATTCAGTAAAAATGCATCTGATACTACGTTAATCGGAGCTTTGACATTATTTGTTGTTTCTATGTTATTAATAAATTCCATTGATAAGTCTATTAATCATATATGGAAAACAAAACAAAGACGTTCTTATGTAACAACATT
Source organism: uncultured Aeromonadales bacterium (assembly GCA_902761645.1). GTDB lineage: Bacteria > Pseudomonadota > Gammaproteobacteria > Enterobacterales > Succinivibrionaceae > UBA2804. Next base: position 45,856 of record CACWLF010000001.1, read on the forward strand.
TTCTGTCTATTGGATGGTAATAACGCTGGGACCTTTATTATTTGGTTCTAGTTTGGTATTGAGCTCATATTTGGTTTCATTAAGATTTCAGGATAGACTTAATATTGTTGCTTCAATGCAGGAATATTTAATTAAATATTTACCTTTGCTTTTTTCATTTGTTGGATTGCTGTTGATGTATAGTGTTGTTCCTATAAGAAAGGTTCGAGTTCGATATGCAGTTATTGGCGCGTTGGTTGCAGCCGTTTTGTTTGAATTAGGAAAGAGGTTGTTTTCTCTCTACATTATTTACTTGCCATCATATCAAAATATATATGGAGCTATTGCTGTAATTCCTATTTTGTTGGTGTGGATTTATTGCAGTTGGTTGATTATATTTGTTGGTGTTGAAATTCATGTAACTCTGCAGGAGTTATATGAGAGTAGGGAAAAAGCACTAGGAAGAGATAGTCAAATTGACAATAGTGCAGATTTTGACATTAATGAACAATAGCTTTTTAGCCATTAATCCAATATCAAGGATGAATAACAATTCTTGAATTGTTATTCATCCTTGATTTCGTCGTTTTCATCTTTGACTGTTTCTTCAGGAGGTAGATTGTCTATGATTGGTTGGCTTTCCTTTCTTGAAAATTTAGAGTTTTCAAGTATATAAATTTTATTGGTTTCCATTGTTTTTTGGACTGCATTCTTGGAAGCACTCATATTAAATGTATTCATTGATGTATCAATTTTGTTATATTTACCATTAAAAGTATATTGTTTATCTAAGGTTTTAGCCGAACCTTCAAAGTAAAAAATAGGTTGTTGATAATTTAATTTTAAATTTCCGTTTACTACGATAAAGTTTTTTTCTTTTATATTTGAATCTTTTAATTTATTGTAGATATCGTGGGAATTGCTGTTCGAGAACTGTTCGATATCAAAACTGCTTACAAATAGATCGTCAAAAATCAAATTTGTATTTAGGGTTTCAAGATTGTACTCAAACGGGAAATACCTATTTATTGAAAAAGTTGATTTAAGATCTACATCGCATAATCCGGTGAGATTATTTGTTCCTATAAAGGGATATATTGTACTTATAGGCAGTTTTTTGCCGATGTAGTTAATTGATAATTTTTGATTTTGGATATCAATGTTAAATTTGAACAGAGAGGAAATTCCATTTACTATAGTTTCAGCAAATTTACTTGTAATCTTATTTTCTGATATTGATAGTAACGTGTGGAATTTTGATATCTCCACATTTTTTATAAAAAGATTATCGAAGAAAAATTCAATTGCACCATAATTGCTGCTGGTATTTGCAAGTTTTCCTTCTTCAAATTCTATATTTTTTAAGTGTAAATTTCCATTTTTTAAAATGATTGGGTAAGATTCATGGTCTAATGAACTGAAAGACAGATCATTAACATCTATCGTATTTATCCTTAGATTATCTGGCAGCAAATAAATTAAATCGTTAAGAAGGAGAGCTTCGGTTGTTTCCGGTAAAATGAGTTTTTCTGCATATAGTTTTTCTATTATTAATCGTTTTTTATCTTGTTCATAATTAAAAATACTTTTGAACGTGTTATCAAGGAATTTACCATCGATGCTGAAGGATATGTCGTTTTTTTTGTTGAAGTGGTTATAGGTAATTGACAGATCATTCAATGTGATGTTTTTAATATTTGCTTTTTCTACAGTACTATTAAAACGAAGATCTGTTACGTTTCCTTTGTTTATGCTAATTTGATCTAGTTGAAGATCTATGTTTGATAATCCAAGTTTATTATGTGGATTATAGTATGAGCTGTCACTTATTTTGCCTTCATGTATAGTAAAGTTCCAATCTGATAGTAACCTGGGTAGGTTGGCAGCCTGATTGATCAGAATATTCTCAAGATTATCAACATTTGATATGTTAAGATTAAATATATTTATACTTTTTGTTTGTTCGTTAATAATAAAGTTTGTTGCTACGTTTCCATCTTTAAAATCAAATTTAAGTTCGTTAACTTTGTAAAGATTATGTGCTTTGTCGTATTTAGCAATGATATCCAGTGATTGTATTTCCGTGTCTTTATATTTAATTTTAGGTGTATGCAATGCCATACTTATACTTGGATTATTATCGAATTTTTTATCCTTTATAAGTAATAAGTTTTTTACTTCAATTATGGAATTATCAATCTTTAAGTCTTCATCTTCAAAAATTATATTTTTTAGCAATCCTTGTTTTATAAAAAGATTATTAAGTGGTTTTGTTAATTGAAATTTATTAAGTCCCTGTATATTGATTTTTGAATCAACAATATTCAATTCATTGATATAAAGGTTTTTATTCAGTAATTCAGAATAATCCACGTCAACATAAATCTTATTAGCGTAAAAGAAATTACCGATTTTTACGTTTTGGAAAACAATTGTTTCCGGATATTTGACGTTATACTCAATATTTCCAATTATTATTTCCTGATCGGTATATGACGACAGCATTTTTTCAATAGGTTTAGTTGCATAACTGCTTTGGATAAAAATACAAAATAGTAGAGCGGAAATGATAAGCAGTAAAGCAAATATTAAAACAAGTCTAGAGAAGAACTTCATTTTATTACCTTTTTTGAATAGTGATGTTTCATAGTACATAGTATATTGCAAAGATGAGATAATAGATGTGAAAGTGTTCGGATTATGGAAAATTATGCATTGGATAAGTGATCATTTGAATTAATCCAACGTTGGATTAATTTTACAGATAATTCAGGGTGATTATTGACGATATCATGAGCAATATTATTGGCTAGTGGTATCATTTCTTGATCGCGCACAAAATTTGCTATTTTCATGGAAGTTACTCCAGTTTGTTTGGTTCCGATATATTCTCCTGGACCTCTTATGTTTAAATCCTGTTCAGCAATTTTTAATCCGTCATGATTGTTTTTTAAAAATTCCAAGCGTTGCCGACTTTCTTCTGAAATGTAGTTATTGCAGAACAGAATACAATATGCCTGTTCTTGTCCACGACCTACGCGTCCTCTCAATTGGTGAAGCTGTGCCAATCCCAATCTTTCAGGATTTTCGATAATAATAATATTGGCATTCGGAACATCGACACCAACCTCTATTACAGTAGTTGCCACTAAAAGATCAATTTCCCCTAGTTTAAATCTTGACATTATTTCTTGTTTGTCTTCTGGTGCCAATTTGCCATGAACAAGACCTATTTTTAATTCTGGTAATTCGGAAGCAAGTTCTTTGGCAACTTCATCCGCTGCTGAGCAGTCTTCTAAAGCCTCAGATTTTTCAATTAATGTACAAACCCAATATATTTGCCAGTGTTTTTCACAACAAACTGATTTGATGCGGTCTAATAGTTTCCTTTTTTGCAGATAAGTCACTATTGTTGTATTAATAGGTTTTCTTCCTGGAGGTAATTCATCTATGGTGGAAACTGCCAAGTCTGCGTAGCTTGTCATAGCTAATGTTCTAGGAATTGGTGTTGCTGTCATAATTAATTGATGAGGCAATTTGTTATTTATTACACCTTTTTCTAGAAGCCTTAATCGTTGTTCAACTCCAAATCTATGTTGTTCATCAATAATAACCAGGGATAAATTTTTAAAAGTAACCTGATCTTGAAATAAAGCGTGAGTACCAATGACAAATAAGGATTTACCACTTGATATCTTTTCTAATTCTATTTTTCGTTCTTTGCTTTTTTGTTTCCCGTTTAAATATGCGAGTTCGATACCTAACGGATTAAATAGCTTTTTTATTTTAATGTAGTGTTGCTCTGCCAGTATTTCCGTAGGAGCCATTAATGCCACCTGTACATTATTTTCTATTGCTGATAATGCGCATACTGCTGCAACCAATGTTTTACCGGAGCCTACATCTCCTTGCAGTAATCTCATCATTGGCACATCTTTACAAAGATCAGCGTTGATTTCGCGTATTACCCGCAGTTGCGCAGCAGTTGGCTTAAAAGGCAGTTTAGATAAAAGTGCTTTCTGTAGCATGTGTACGGAGTTCAATGGATAAGATTTTTGCTTTGAATTTTTTATTTTTGCTTGCAGAACTGTGATTGTTTGTGCTATTAGTTCTTCTAAAATCAAACGTTTTTGAGCATCTGTTCTAGCTTGATCCAATAATTGAAAGTCAGTATCGACAGGAGGATGATGGATAAATTTAATTGCATCTATGAGATTATAGGATGCATATTCAGCTGGTAAAAGTTCTTCTGGTGGATCAGAATCGATTAATTTTAACGAATAATTAATTAAATTGCTGATTTTATCAGACGATAATCCTTGAGTTTGTGGATAAATAGGTGTCAGCTCTTTAGGTAAATCAATGTCATCGTAACTCTTGTACAATTTATAACTAGGATGTGTCATTGAATAGGTACCGTAATAATTTGGCATCACATTCCCGAATGCGAGAATTACAGTACCATTTTTCAAATTTCTCTGTTGATTCGGATATAGATTCCAAAAAATTAAATCCACTTTTGTACCGTTTGATTCAACAATTGTACAAATAACCATTGGACCTTTTTTGGTAAATTTAGAATTTGTACAAATTATAGTTCCGCATATGTTTACTGCTTGGTTTGGATCTGCTGATTGCGCATTAGATATTTTTGTATGATTTTCATAGCGTAGCGGCAAATGAAATAAAAGATCACCAATAGTATAAATATTAAGTGAGTTTAATTTGCTTTGAACTTTATCACCAACTCCGGTTAGGGTATTAACTGGAGTCTGCATTATCGAATTTTCACTCATTTTAAATGATGTTTTTGATTAATAGATGCAATTTAAAGCGATAAAATCTCTTTAAGTATGCTTTATAACATTCTGGTATGCTGTCTACGTTATCTATTTCAGTATAACGGGAAATCCTTTTTGTATGTTCAAGAATGTATTTTCTTTCATCTTCAAATTTATCTTTTAATAACTGATTTGGATCCTGAATTAATATTCCATTTTCGATATCCATGCGCCATGCTCTAGGATTTAAATTGTTTCCGGTTAAAAGATATCTCTTATTATCTACGAAAATACCTTTAACATGATAAGTATTTGTTCCATCTTTCCACAATAATACATTTAATAATCCTCGATTGATAAATTCCTGATTTTGGCGGCAGAAATTTCTTAGAAAATCTTCATACAGATAAGGAACGGCACCAACACGATTGAAAGGTTGATCGCTTGGAATATAAAAATCATTGGCTATTTTGTCGCCAACAACCAAATTAACTTTAATATTCCTTTTAAGTAAAGACAAAATTGCCTTTGATAGTTGTCTTGGAGGATTAAAGTAAGGTGTGCAAATTGTTATCTCTTGCTCTACTGTTTTTAATAATTTTAATATTACATTATTTAATAAATTGCGAATGTTGCCTAATCCAATAAGAGGAGTAGCATAAACTGCATTATCTTTTTCGCCTTCAGGTTTGAACACGTAAGATGATTTTTTAAGATGATGTTTGAATTTTGCTATTTTTTCAGTGATGCTTTTTACATTAGGTATTAGATCTGTATTTGTCAAATCACAAACGGCAGGATCTTTAATTATGTTGTCTTGCAGTAATTTAACAAACGCATTCGCCAACTGAATAGAGTCTATTCTATGGTATCTGTCGAGGCGGTACTTGTGTTCATACCCTAAATATATATTATTAATGCTTGCTCCGGAATATAGGACTGTATTATCAAAAACAAATCCTTTTAAGTGCAAAACGCCAAATAACTCTTTTGTTTTTACAGGCACACCCAAAATATGAACATTATTGATTTTGTACTTGTTGAATAATTCCTCATACATTAAGGTATTTCCAACTTGTTTTCCCTTACCCATAAGTCCTCTCTGAGCTCTATGAAAATCCACGAGGATATATGCATTCAAAGAAGGGGTGTTTTTGGCATGTTCAAAAATCAAGTTTAAAATTTCTCTTCCGCATTCATCATCTTGTAAGTAAAGTGCTGTGATATATATTCTTTCTTTTGAAGATGATATTAGATTTATAAGTTCCTGATGAAAAACTTCAGGTTGTTTTATGAAATGTATACAATCCTTATCAATGGTAATATGATTTAGTTTACTTAATTTTTGTTGATAGTACTTTGTAGTTAATAACATAGCTAAATTCTTTTACTGATGTTTATTCTTAATAAAAAAAGACATTACCCGTTCATAGTATAGAATAAATAATAATTTTTACAAATCTTTTGTATTGCTTTTGAATACTTTGCATAAAATAATGACGCTAGTCGAAGCAACATGCATCATTATGGAAATGTATTACTTTTACGCGTTTATTCAATTTGTTTTGTTGCACTGATTAGCCAACTAATTTCTTGATCACTTAAGAAAGGTTGGATTGTTTCTCTTATTTTTTTGTGATAGCTATTTAGCCACTCTTTTTCTGTAAAAGATAACATTTTGGTATTGATTAATTTCAGATCAAAGGGAACCATAGTTAACACTTCAAAAGATAGCATTTTTCCTTCATAATTTGGTCGATCTATCACCGCGAGCACGTTTTCGCATCTAATTCCATATTCGTCGGCTTTGTAATAACCAGGTTCATCGGTGATTATCATATTTTTTTGGAATCCGACATCGTTTACCGATACTCTTGGTGAAATTCTATGTGGACCTTCATGAACACTTAAACAATGTCCGATACCGTGTCCTGTGCCGTGAGCGAAATCCAATCCTATATCCCATAAGTATTGTCTAGCAAGAATATCCAATTGAATACCTAAAGTTCCAATTGGAAATACGGCTTGAGCGAGTGCAATATGACCTTTGAGAACTCGTGTGAAATTATCTATCATTTCCTGTGTTGGTTCACCAACTGCCACTGTTCTTGTGATATCCGTTGTTCCATCATAGTAGTGAGCGCCGGAATCAATTAGATACATCGGATCCTGACCTAATTTCCTCGGTGATTCAGCATCCTTATGATTGTAGTGGCACATTGCGGCGTTAGGCCCTAATGCGGAGATTGTTGCAAAACTTAGTTCTATATAATTTTCTTGATCTTGACGATATTTTTCTGATTGAATTGCAATTGTTTCTTCGTTTTCTTCATTTTCCTGCTGGCACCTGCGATCCAACCAAGCTAAGAATCTGCACATTGCAACGCCATCTTTTACATGTGCGCTTCGAAATCCGTCTATTTCGATATCTGTTTTAATTGCCTTTTCTATATCACACGGATCCTTAATATTAAATAATGTTGCTCCGCATTTCTGTAATTTCAATACAGTATGGGCATTAGTTTTAAGTTCATCATAACCGACAACCAGGCTATCTTCGCCAATGCGTGACAGAGTTTCATCCAATTTTGCAAATGAAAATAATGATACGTCTGAACCACATTGCTGTGCAAATTGTGAAGTTATGAGTTTTTCGTTATCAATAAATACGTCTACAGATTGATTTGAATAAATGATGGCAAAACATCTAACTATAGGCAAATATGGTACATCATGTCCGCGTATATTTAGCAACCAATTAACAGATTCGCAGTCTGCTATGAACATGGCATCAAGTTCATATTGCTGAAGGATTTTTGCGATTTTTTCTCTTTTTTGACTACTTTGAATGCCGTAATATTTTGAAGGAAAAATTATTAATGGCTTTTTCTCAATTTCGGGTTTGTTTCTCCAAATTTGATCTATTAGATTTTTTCTGCAATTTACTAATTTAATTTGTTTCTGTTCTAACATTGATTTAGCTTGTTCATACCAATCAATTGAGTGCAGTTTAGGATCAACCACAACTGTGGAGCCTTCCTTTAGATTGGCAATTGCGTCTTGTATACAGTCAAACCTTGAATGATAATCTTTTACTTCAACTTCTTCAGGCACTTGTTTTTTAGCCTGTATAGAATAGCGGCCATCTACGAACAATGATGATTTAATGGCAGAATTGGCATACACGATGCATGAGCCAGCTGAACCGGTAAAACCAAGCAGGTATGCCAATCTTTGTTTATCTTCAGAAATATACTCACTTAAAAATTCATCTTCATGAGGAACTATAAGAGCATCGTAATTATTGGAAATTAAACTATTTTGTATTTCTAGTAAATTTTTTTGATTAACGTCAACATTAAACATATATGTTTATTTCCTTTTGTTTCCAATTATTGGGAAGTTTCACGTGAAACTTCATGCAAAATTTTCTAAATTAATCTATCTTTTCTTCTTTTTTTATATCTAATTGTATTGTATTGTCTTCATCTTCTTCAGCAACGTCATCATCTTTATTTTTAATTAACTGATACTTGTTTCCATTCTGATCGATAAAGATTCCTTCTTCCTCAGTTTTTTCTATTTTAATTTTTTTATAATGAGGAAATATATACAATAGGGAAAGTGATAGTACAATAAAAATCTCAATTAATAACAGCGCCCAGGTAATTTGTAAAACCCATGTGGCAGTAATATTAAAGGCAAAGTCCACCATTAATAAAATGCCAAAAGCAGGTGTTACAATTCTGTGAGTTATCAAGATGGCATTGTATAACTTGCTGTTTTTGGCTTTTATTAATGCAAATGGAATTATGGCTGATGTGTATGTTAAAGTTATAGCTAAAGAACCTAAAGCGTAACTTAAAATATTAAAATCTGTCCAAATAACGATTAAAAAAAGTAAAACTGTTATGGTGCAAAGGATAACTCCAATCCATGACCATGGAATTTTCTTGCAAAACCGGTTTGTTTTTAAACATACGATTGAATTCATGCAGTAACCAATAATGATAGCAGCACTTAATAATACTTTTATAAAGTAATTTGGATATGTTCCTGAAAATATAGCAAGTAGAGTAAATAATACGCAAATGGATATCATTGCAATGATGCCAATGATAAATACACGTTTAATTTGTGCATATTTAGAGTTTAAAATTTTTTCTAGGTTCATATAAATTATCCTTTCACTATGAGTTTTCTCTAATATTAGGTATTAGAATTGTAAATTTTGCACCATGGGTTGGTTTTTGTAAATTCTCACACTTTATTTTACCCAATAATACCTTTATAACTAAATTATATATGATGTTTGTTCCTAAACCACTACCTCCTTGACCTCTTTTTGTTGTAAAAAAAGGTTCAAATATTTTAGGGAGTACATCGTCAGGTATCCCTGTTCCATTATCTTGATATATAATTTTATAAAAGTCGGATGACTGTCTTTCTATTGCTATCATAATCAGTTTATCAACTTTGGATTTAGTATCAATCATTTCATAGGCATGATTTACGGTATTTATTATCAGATTAGTGTAAATTTGAGTTAAGGCTCCGGGATATGAAGTAATTTCATAGCTGGGGTCACAAATTACAGTAATTTTAAGGTGTTCTTTCTTAATTACATTGGATAAACTCATTAAGGTTTGATTTAAATTTTCCTTTAAATTAAATTTATAGAGACTTTGAGAAGAACTGTCGACAGCAACCTGCTTAAAGCTTTTGATTAGCTCAGCTGCATGTTTAAGATTGGAATTCAGAATATTGTTAGCTTCAGTTATGATCTTTATGGATTGCTGAATTTTGCTTGAATCAATATCATGTGCATCTGCAATTTTATTTAATTCCTTTACTTGATCATCGATTAATGATTGAGCTGTAACAGAAACACCTAATGGAGTGTTTATTTCATGAGCTATTCCTGCAACTAGAGAACCTAATGATGCCATTGTTTCCGATTGAATTAATTGCTTTTGTGCCGCTTGCAACTCCGTGTATGCCTGTTTTAGATCCTCGTTAGCTTTTTTTAACTTGCTTGTGCGCTGTTCTATTCTGTTTTCAAGTTCCATATTTGCATTTTCTAGTTTAGTTTGTATATCTTTTAATTTGGTTATATCATATCCGTATGCAATATGATATTTTATGTGGTTTTCTTCGAAATAAGGAACAAAATACCATTCCAGATACAGAATATTCCCGTTTTGATCTGTAGTTGCCAAATTTTTAATATTGCAATGGAGAGAATTCTGTATTTTTTTTAAAATTTCTTTACGTTTGTTCTGCTCTACAAATATATCAATCCATTTTTTCCCTTGAATTTCAATATCAAGAAATCCTGTCAGTAATGTTGTTGCAGAATTAATGTCTACTATTTTATAGTCAATATCTAATTTACAAATAATTAAACTGCATGAATTTAACAGAGTTGTAGAAAAATCTCTCTGACTTTTTAATTCCTGATTTGTTAATTGATTATTGCAGATTTCCTTGGAAAGTTTTTGTCTCATTTGGTTTATAGAGTTGAATAGATCATCTAATTCATTTCTAAAAATCATTTCATATTTGTTGGGAATGGTTAATGTTTCAGAAATATTTTCTATTGATGAATTTGAGTTTTTATCCACAAGATAAATTAAGGGTTTGATAATTATGGAATGTATTAAAAGCATTATACTTATAGAAATAACAATGGCCATAAAAACGTTGATTATAATTATTAAAGGAATTTTATTATTGATTTTATTAGCCAGATACTGATGGTCAGAAATCAATTTAAGAGTGGCAAGCGTGTTAATGTCATTGCCAATTGTAAATGTTTTAATTATAGAGTTTTGGATATTTAGGTCTTCTTTACTTCCCAGTGTAATAATTTTTTCTTTTCCGGTTTTACTTGCGGGCTCATAGATTGTTAATTCTACGAAAGCTATATAAGGAGAATTTTTAATTTTTGCGAGATATATCCTTACTTTCAATTCATCGTGCTTGTATACAGCATCCATTAACGACGGTTTTATTGTATTTCCCATTTGAGAAATATCAGATAGCAGTTCCTTTTCATTATCAAGATTTTCTTGATATATTTGCACATATGATGAAACAAAAGATAATATTATCACAATAATAAACGTTGAGATCATCGTTTGAATTGATAATCCCTGCCGGATTTGTTTTGTTCTAAATATGGCGTTGCTTTTATTTAACATATTGTGAAATGTTTATTCTAAACTGATAGATGATAGCAGATCTTGTGGTTATTTTTGTTGTACTAGGTCACCCTGTAATAATTTATTTATTTTTTTTTCAGTACGGCTACAATAGATAGCAATAAGGTTTTAGTTAATAAAGATAAGGAAATAGTAATGAGTATTGAAAATAATTATTTGTTACATATAAGTGGAATTCCGGATTTTTCCAAAATTAAGAATTCCGATATTAAAGAGGCTGTTATTTATCAAATAGAGAAGTGTAAAGAAAAAGTTGAAAGTACCCTGAAGCAACTTGAGATAAGTAAAGATTACACATATGCAAATTTAGTTGAACCAATAGAAGAAGAGGATAATAAGCTAGGTCGGATCTGGTCTCCTGTTTCTCATCTGAATAGTGTAATGAATTCTGAAGAATTAAGAACTGTTCATGATGAGTGTTTGCCGTTATTGTCAGATTACGGAACATATATGGGCCAGCATGAGGGGTTATATAATGCGTATAAGAAATTACAGGAATCCGAGGCGTTTTCAAAACTATCTTTTGACAAGAAAAAATATGTTGAAAATGTAATGAGAGATTTTCGTTTATCTGGAATAGGACTTGATGAAAATAAAAAATCAAAGTATGGGGAAATTGTAAGTAAACTTTCACAGTTGTCATCCAAGTTTAGCAATAATGTAATGGATGCAACATTAAACTGGAAAAAATACGTTGAAAATGAGGAAGAGTTAAGCGGATTGCCGGAACTGGCACTGCAAAGTGCTAAACAGCTTGCTGAGCAGGAGGGCAGGGATGGCTATGCGTTTACTTTGGATTTTCCTTCATATTTTCCAATTTTGGCATATGCAGACAATGAGGCCTTAAGGAAGGAGTGTTACTTAGCTTATGTAACAAGAGCTTCAGATGTTGGACCTAACGCCGGTAAATGGGATAATCGAAAGTTAATAGAGGAGATATTATCCAATCGTAATAAATTGGCAAAACTTTTGAGTTTTAATAATTATGCTGAATATTCTTTGGAAACAAAAATGGCTAATGGCACTAAAGAGGTATTGGATTTTTTAAATGAACTTGCCAAAAACTGCAAACAGCAGGGAATTGAAGAATTTAAAGAATTAAAAGAATATGCCAGAAACGAGTTTGGAAAAGATGAATTAAATCCTTGGGACGTTACATATTATTCTGAAAAATTAAAAGAAAAGAAATATAAAATATCCTCTGAAGAACTTCGACCATATTTTCCGCTTCCGCAGGTCCTTGAAGGTTTATTTACTACAGTAAGTAAATTATTTGGTATTAAAATCGTAGAAAATACCAAATCTGTTAATGTATGGCATAAGGATGTTATGTTTTTCGATCTTTTGGATGAGAATAATAATTTAAAGGCAGGTTTCTTTTTAGATCCTTACGCTAGACCTCATAAGCGAGGTGGTGCCTGGATGGACGATTGTGTTGGCAGAGAAGTAAGGAAAGATGGTTCTATTCAAAGACCTATAGCATATTTAGTCTGCAATTTTAATCCTCCGGTAGGAGAAAAACCATCGTTGCTTACGCATGATGATGTAACAACTTTGTTCCATGAATTCGGTCATGGATTGAATTTAATGTTAACAACAATTGATACTAGCGGTGTTTCCGGTATTAATGGAGTGGCCTGGGATGCGGTAGAATTACCAAGTCAGTTTTTAGAAAATTGGTGCTGGCAACCGGAAGCTTTAAAATATATTTCTTCCCATATAGATACAAAAATGCCAATACCGGAAGAAAAATTGAAAAAATTGATTGATGCTAAAAATTACCATTCAGCCATGTGGATGCTGCGGCAGTTAGAGTTTGGTTTAATGGATTTTATGCTTCACAATGAAAATGAAGAATTGCGAGGAACAAAAATCGATGAAATTATAAAAACTGTTAGAAATTTCGTCACTGTTGTACCTGTCAGCCCTTTAAATCGCTTTGAAAACTCTTTCACTCATATATTTTCCGGAGGATATGCAGCCGGATATTACAGTTATTTGTGGGCTGAATTGTTATCATCCGATGCATTCAGCAGATTTGAGGAAGATGGTATTTTCAATAGAAAGACAGGTCAGGACTTTGTTGATTGCATTTTATCAAAAGGAGGCTCTATTGATGCATTAGAGATGTTTGTTAAATTCAGAGGACGCAAACCGAAAATAGATGCATTGTTGAGACATAAGGGCATCAAACAAAGCTAATGCAATAAAAATGATATTAAATCAAATTGCCTTATAAGATTGAAGTTTTATAAGGCAATTTGGATATCGGATTATATATACATTACATCACTAAATCGGCAATTATGGTTCGATTGATTTTATCTGTTTCGACAATCTTAACTTTTATTTTCATTGCCAGTTCATACATCATTTCGCCATCATTAAAGATTCGGCCTTCCTCATTGTTAGCAGCAATTTTTTCGTTTTTTGTTGGATTGATTAGAGACATCGGTATAAAAACCGCAGCTCCGTTTTCTATTAATACTGCTTTGATGCCACCTCTAGTAATATCGTTAATTATTGCTTCGAATTCAGTCTGTGATTTTATATATGGTTCTACGTAGTCTACGTTTAGCCACTCTTTAACGTCCCGCTCAGCATAGCGGTTGGTTTTCTTTCCAATATTTAAATATTCAAGAGTTTTATCGTTAAACAGCTCTTTTTTATCAATTTGCTGTTTTGTTATAAATTGTTTAATGATACGATGGTTGATCATATCGCCGTATTTTCTGATGGGAGATGTCCATGTTGCATAGGCTTTAAGACCTAACCCAAAATGTTCTGCAGGAGTAGTAACAATTTCAGCCGGAACTTGAAATTTTCTTAATCTCATATCCAAGTAACCGGTAGGCAGGTCAGTAATTTGTTTTTTAACATCGAAGAAGCCCTGCATTGTTTTAAGATCGTTATTTGTATAATTATCAATTCCGTTTGACTTAAGAATCTTGATTATTTGATTTAGTTTATCCTGATCAAAACCGGTATGCTTATTGAATATTCCAAATCCAACATTTTTAGCTAAAAATATACCAGCGCACTCATTTGCCAGTATCATTGATTCTTCTACAATTCTGTTGGCAATTCGGCGATATTCAATTTCGATATGATCCAAAGCGCCGTTTTCGTTTAGTACATAATGATAATCATTTTTGTCTTTAAAACTGATAGTTTGATTTTCTCGGTATTTTGAGCGCGCCAAAGTAAAGTCTTCAAAAACTTTCAATAAAGCTGTTAGTTTTTCTGATGGATTGAAAGTATTTTGTTCTTTTTGTTCCAGGTAATCAGAAATATCATTGTATGCCAATTTACCCTGGGATTTGATTTTGGCCAATAAAAATTCGCACGGATCGTTTGGAAGGGAACCATCTTTATTAACGGTAATTTTTGCCAATAGCACATTCCTTTCTTCATTTTCAAGAATTGAGCATAGATTCTCACTGAATACATGAGGAATAATAGGAATATTAATACCTGGCAAATAGCATGTGAAAGCGCGTTTTTCGGCTATCTCATCCAATTGCGAGTGCGGTTTGATGTAAGCGGTTGGATCTGCGATAGCAACATACAGCAACCATGCATCATCAAGATTTTCAATGTATAAAGCGTCATCCATATCCTTTGTTTCAGGACTGTCGATTGTTATGAATGATAAATGTGTTAAGTCATTTCTTTCATAATTATCAAGCAGATCCAATGATTCCGGATCAGGAGGACACTCGGTAGGAAGATTATATTTTCTTAGGGAAACCAACCATGGTACTTTAGGATCATCACTTTTTGCTATGAGTTCTTTAACTATAACACTAGGTATATTGTTAGGCTTCAATAAAGGATGATCAGATAATTCCACTATTACCCAATCACCATTCTGTGGATTATGTTTACGAATCTCATTAGGAACCTTAGCCATAATTTGATCATGATAGTTTGGATGATCAATTTTTGCATAAAATTTATTGTTTTTGTTTACATATAATCGTGCAACGCATCTTGTTATGAAGGGTGCAATCAGTTCAAAAGGCTCAGCTTGATCGCGCTCATTAGCATCTTTTCGAATTCTGGCTTTTACTTTATCTCCATGAAAAACTTTTTTCATGTCAGGGGGCGCAATGAAATAACTCTCGTTATTATCTATTTCTAAAAAGCCGTAGCTCTTATCTGTAGCTCTTACGGTACCTTCTTTTACGGGTAATGAATCTAAAATGTTACTTTTTGCCTGCTGTAAAATTGCTAAAGCTGATGCATCTAACATGTACTTTCTCTTATTGGTTTTGTAAATTAAATTATTGTAAATTTTTCTTATTATACTTGAGCCGGACTGTTCTTGCACTATGATATTTCATCAATAGAGTCTTTCAAATTTAGAATTTGTTTAAGAATTTCTTTTCTTTTTATCTTAAAGTTAAAATCAATATTTAAAGAATTTATCGGATAAAATTTCTTTGGTACCTGGTGTCTTAAAAGGTTGTTTTTGCAAAACTCATACAGTTGTTTTTTGGAGAGTACTGTCTCTATTAGCGCTATTACCATGTTTCCCCATTCTTTATCAGGTACTCCTACAATAATGCATTTTTGTATTAATTTGTTGGAAAGGAGTATCTTTTCTATTTCTTCTGGCTGTATGTTTTCTCCTCCAGAAATAAATTGGTTATCAACTCTACCTTGTACTTTTAAACATAAACTGCCATGAACAGTGGATAGTTCACCCAAATCTCTGGTATTAAAATAACCTTCTTCATCAGTTGGCAGATTAAGTTTCTGTCCATCATAATAACCAAGGAATAGAGTTTCCCCCTTTACTAAAATCTCTCCGTGTTCAGATATTTTTACATTTCTGAACGGAAGCACTGTTCCCGTATCCAATTCATTAATATTGGTTTCATCAATTCTTTTGGTGCATACCTGAGAAGCCATTTCAGATAAACCATAGCTTATGTATGGAGAAACTCCTTGTTTCAAGCATTCTGTCAGCAGATCTTTAGGTATAGAAGCACCACCTATAAGGATGTATTTAACAATAGTGTTTTTAAAAGAAAATTGTTGGGAAAATAACCTGAATAATTGCGTTGGTACTAAAGACAAATGCGTGATTTTATAATTAATTATATCGTTGGCTAAATCTTTATTGGCAGATGGAAATACAATACACCCTTTGCCGATCAATGTTTTTATTACGATGGCGAATCCGCCGATATGAAAAATAGGTAAAGTTAAGAGATAACGATCATTGTTTGATATTGGAATGTTTGTTTGTGAGCCCAATGCATTGGCTATGTGGGCTTTTAAGCAGTGTGCAACCGCCTTTGGCGTTCCTGTTGATCCTGAAGTAAATATTAAATTGGCTATAATGTTGTCATCTATTTCTACCTTTTCCGATTTGTTAATAATCAGATTTAGAACTGGATTGAAGTTTATTATGACTTGTTTAATCTTTGGTGGTATTGAATAGTTAGTATTATCAGCGTAGATATTATTAAATTTGTATTTAGATACTAATTCATTAAGCTGGGAGCAGGATATTGAATTGTTTACGGGAGCATAAATAACTTTAGATCTAATGCAGGCAAGAGCCAATATAACATGCTCAATTGTATTGCGAGCCAATACAATTAATGTTTGATTTGTTAAATGTTGCTGGATCAACTGCTGCGACACGAAACGAATCTTCCATTCCAATTCGCCGTAAGTGCATAACGGATTTATTGAAAAAATTTTATCTGGATTATTGCAGGCGATCTGATTAACTAAGGATTGCATTACTAATCTTCATATTCGTAGATGGTAGACAGCAAATTAAAATTTATTTCAAAACTGTCTTTTTTGAAGATGCTGTATTTGAAATATTTATTTGTATCTAATCCATGATATACATCTTTATATGGCCAGTTTGATGCTATGGTTCTAATATTGTAGTTGCCGAGCTGAGATTCGAATGACGATGATGCAACAACTTTTATATTGAAAGTTTCCGCATGCTTGCGGATTGCCTGACAAACCTGTTTACCACCTATAATTGACGGTTTAATTAGTATCGCCTTGAGATTTGTAAAACTTCCCCAATCTGTTATCGGACATAATCTAACCAGTTGATCAAATGCGATAGGAATTCCTGTTTGTTGCGATACAAATTCACAATCATCCAGATTATTACAAGGATCTTCAATATATTCGATGTTGTCTTTATTGAGAAATCCCATTATTGAAAGAGCTTCTTCTTTTGACCAATATCCATTTGCATCTAGAATCATTTTTACACTTGGACTCTTTTTGCATATCTCTTTCAACATTTTCAGTTCATCTTTTAAACTGCAACGACCAACTTTAATTTTTATCGTATGCGGGAAATCATCAATCAATCTAAACCAATTGTACGTGATATCCTTTGGACTGCCGATAAGAAGTGTATAATTGGGCGGAAGTTGTTTGTATTTCTCTTCACTGTATTCAAACTTTGCATTCATGCAGTCCACTCCATGCTGAACGCTTGGCAGTTCCGGAAAATAATCAACCCCATTTTTTAAGTGTTTTATGTAAGTTAGGGCTTCATCTTCTGCCTCTTCAATAGTTTCGTCGGAAAAACCAGTAAGAGGGCATATTTCTCCCCATCCCCCATCTTTACATATTAGTAAACCATTTCTTGAAGGTAAATATGTATCTAAAAAACGAATAGGCTCAACAAATGGTAAATTGTATCTGTATAGTCCTATTTTCATAATGTACCTAACTCAAATTGTATCTGATGATTACTGTTCTTGCTTTGATTCATCTTTCTTTTCAGTATTTTCCTCTTCAGATTCGTCCTGATAGTGGGAAAAACTCATTTCTTTAGCTCTTTTTATGCGATTTTCTAAAGGAGGGTGTGAATCAAATAATCCTGCTTTTTTTTCGCTTGAAAAAAACATATGACTGCAAGTTTCTTTTTGTGAAGCGTTAATAGTACTTTTTTGTGTATTTTTTTGGATTTTAATCAACGCTCTTGCAATAGAATCATCTCTTGTATACGAAACTGCAGTGGCATCAGCCAAATATTCTCTTTGGCGTGAAATGGCCGCGGAAATAATAACGGAATAAAATTTCCATATAAAACCTAAAACCATTATAGTAAAGCCTATAATCAGTATTCCCAATATGCCACTATTTCCTTTACTGTTGCTGCTTCTAGAAGAACTGGAACTTCCAGAGCAAACTATTTTGATTATGTACCAACCTAAAATGCACAGTGAACTGAATCCTGCAATCAACGTTCCTATTTTTATATTAATGTTTACATCACGATTAACTATATGACTGAATTCGTGAGCAATAACACCGGAGATTTCACTGCGGTTGAGCTGATCTAGGGTTCCGGTATTAACACAGATTATTGAGTTATCGATAGTGCTGCCTGCTGCAAAGGCATTAATTGTCGGATCCTCAAGAATATAGATTTTAGGACACTTGATGCCGCTGGCAAAAGACAATTCCTCAACTATATTTTTTAACTGTTTCAGATTGAAATTTTCTTCAAAATCTTCAATTGGACTAGCACCGAAAGCTTCGGCAACCTTATATCCAGGACCTGAATACTTATAATAATAAAATAAACTTCCTATGAGAACAGGAACTGCGCAAACGCCTACTGTTATTGCATAAAGTTTTAAGTGATCCTGAGTGGTAAAATCCTTGGTATCATCTAAAAGTATGATAATCACATTAAGCAAAACTGGTACAAGTAACAATCCTATGATATATCCAAGCACCAGTTTGAATGTGTTGGATTTGGCGTCACTTTGATGCAAAAAGTAAGATTTTGCCATGGCTTTTACCCCTACCTAATAAAAATAGATCTTCCTTAACAAAGGATTATATGTGTAAAACAAAAAAATAAAAATATTTTTTTAAGGATTTCTTGGGAATTTGGAAAAATCAGGTCGCCTTTTTTCATTAAAGGCATTTCTACCTTCCTGTCCCTCTTCTGTCATATAGAATAACATGGTTGCATCACCAGCCAACTCCTGCAATCCTGCCTGACCGTCACAGTCGGCATTTAAAGCTGCCTTCATGCAGCGAATTGCTATAGGTGAATTTTGCAGAATCTCTCTGCACCATCTGACCGTTTCTTTTTCCAAATCAGCTAACGGAACCACTGTGTTTACCAGTCCCATCTCAAGAGCTTCCTTGGCTGAATACATGCGACAAAGGAACCAAATTTCACGAGCTTTCTTTTGACCAACTATACGCGCCATATAAGAAGCTCCCCAGCCTCCGTCGAAAGAACCTACACGTGGTCCGGTTTGTCCGAATTTTGCATTTTCAGCCGCTATTGTTAAGTCACACATTAAATGCAGGACATGACCTCCTCCGACGGCATAACCGGCCACCATCGCAATTACAGGTTTAGGGCATGTACGTATTTGTCGTTGAAAATCCAATACGTTTAAATGGTGCACACCAAATTCGTCTTTGTATCCGCCATAGTTTCCACGAACCTTCTGGTCACCGCCAGAACAAAAGGCTAAATCGCCTTTTCCAGTTAAAATAATTACACCAATTTTTGGGTCGTATCTGGCATCAGCTAATGCAGAAATCATTTCTTGAACAGTCAATGGTCTGAAAGCGTTTCTTACCTGAGGTCTGTTAATAGTAATTTTAGCGATGCCATCTGTTGACTTTTCATAAACAATATCAGTATATCCTTTGTTCTGAATTGTCCATTCAACAGGTTTGTATAATTCTTTTTCGTCTATGTTTATCATAACTTTATTATCTCTATATTTCGCATTGGGTAATGATATTTACTATCTCTTGCGGGAAGAAAGTATGGATATTATGACCTGCATTGGCTACGCAGTAGGATGTAAAATTCTTATAATTATTTTCTCTTTGCGCTGCAACGGTGTATTTCTGATCCATTTCGCCATAGATGTAATTAACTTTTATAGTTAATTCGTTTAAGCGGTTTCTATAGTTTTCCTGTTTTGCTACTGATGTTGCGTCAAACTGTATTGCTAATTTATGAAAATCCTGATTTCGCCTTAAGTTTATCAGCTGCTTTTTCTGCGTTTCTGATAAGCCGTTAAATATTGGTTGGCTATACCAGTTTGCCAGAATTTCTTCTGGTTTTTTAATAGCAAACTGAGAAGCCCACATTAGGTCGCTTCCTTCTCTCATTTTGCGTTCTTCATCAGTTATGCCAAAGGATGAACTTTCCAGTATTAGACCCTTGAGTTTCGGATTTTTGGCATTGAACGCGTAATTAGTTGCAAGTCTACCTCCCAATGAATAACCATATAAAACAAAATCATCGATATCATTTTCAGTTAAACGCTGGTTGATGTAATGTATGCTCTCTCTAAAATTTGCCGGCTCATTGTTATTATGACCTGGTAAATCAAAGGCAATAGTCTTGTTTTTTAAATGTTCCGGCAACAGTTCGATTATTTTATCGAAGTCGTGATGATTTCCTAGAAAACCATGAAGCATTACGATTGAATAATTTGAATTTAATAGTTTCATACAGTTATCCAAGTTTAATATAAACTTATGAGTTCTTGCTCGATCTGTTTTAAGTTTTTTACGCCAAGATCTTTTATAAAAGTGCATTCTATAATTCTAGATTCATAATCCACGCTAACATTATTGCGCAAAATCAAATTAAAATCATTGATTGTTTCGATATTTTGGTACTTTATATCTAACATTTTCGCGATATGAGAAAAATTGATGTTATGTGTAAGTTCAAAATAATCATCAAGATAAGGATTTTCTTTATGATTTTTCAGCAACGCAAAAATATTGCCACCACGATTGTTAAAAATAATAACTGTAACGTTATATTTTCGCAGAAGCATGAATGAAGATAAGTCGTGCAGAGCAGAGATATCTCCAATAATAAGGGCGCAATGTCCATAATATGCTGCTATTCCACAGGCTGTCGCAATGATCCCATCTATTCCTGATGCACCTCTATTGGTAAATATTGAAGGAGTTTTCGAAAATTTTAGTAAATCCAAGATCCTGCAACATAGGCTGTTTCCGATAAATGCAGTCCGGAATGTCTGTTTTGCTATCAACAGGGATGCTGACAGTTCGTCAAATGATTCCTCACTTTTTATAAGATCATATAAATGAGATTCAAATTTTTGATTTATTTTTAATAACAGCGTTTTAGTATCGTCGCAATTGCGAAGCAATTTTATTGAAGGAAGATGGGTTTCAAAAGCTGATAAGAAATTATCAATACCGATTATTTGCATCGAACTATTAAAATTTGGATCTGTTTCATCAGAATAATTGCTAACAGTTATCTGCAGACCGCTAAAACTGTCTTTGTACGATATAAGTTTATTGGATATTAAGTGATTTCCAAATTGAATTATAGTAGTAACATCCGAGGAGTAGTTTAAGAAACTTTTTGTCTTTATAAATAAATCGTGGCAGATTATTCGTTCATAAGGGTAACTTGACTGAAGATCAGCAATTACTAAAGCTTTAAGAGCATCTGCCAGTTTGCTGATTCTATCCATGTGTTTTTGTGGTACATTGTCACCAATGACGAATAAGAATTTACTTTCCTTTTTGAATAATGGTTCCAGTAATTTATCTGGTATTGTTTTATGTGTCGAAGAAATATTATTGATTATTTCCTGCGGTACAGTTGAATCCATTACTGATAAATAGTTAATTAGCCATTCTTCAGGAATGATTCCAGGCTCGTTCGGATACAGAGGTTTGTATAAAGGACAATTCAGCTGTAACGGTTTATTTTCCGATTTTAATGTATATACGGCATGATCTATTTTGTTTAGAACGGATTTTATGGGAATTCTGGTATTTGGTTCAGCGAGAGACACACATTTGGCATATTTATTGAAAATATCCAGTTGATTGATGGTTTGGTTGGATCCAGAATCATATAATTCATAAGGTCGATCTGCGCTTAGTATGATCAGTGGAACGTTAGTCATATATGATTCAATAACCGCAGGGTAAAGATTAGCCACGGCTGTTCCAGATGTTGTGATGACGGCAACGGGTTTTTGTTTGGCTTTTGCCAGACCTAATGCAAAAAAACCAACGCCTCTTTCGTCCAAATGGATGTGCTTGGTCAGGTCCTGATCTTCTGCGCATGCTATGGTTAAAGGAGCGGAACGGGAACCTGGAGCTATAACAAAATCTGTAATATTATTTACTTTCAACTCATGAATAATAAGTGTTGCCCATGCATAACAGAGATTTTTAATTTCCATTGTACCTTCTACCTTTTTATAAATTGTAAATAATTTAAGAGAAGTTGTTCTTTGAAATTTAGTTCGTTCCATTCATCTTCCAATGAAGATGTATTTACAATGCCAGAACCTACGTAAATTTCCAGGTTGTTATTGTTTACGAAAAAGCCTCGTATTAAAACCAGTACTTCCTGCAATTTTTCGTATTCAAATCCAAATATTCCGGAATATAGTCCTCTGGCAAAACATTCCTGTTCCAAAAAATTCATTGCTTCTTTTCGAGGATAGCCTGCCATGGCTGGTGTAGGGTGGAGAAGCCCGCTGATGTGTTCAATTGATAAGTATTCTTTAAGTTTTCCTCTTATATCACATTTGAGATGAGAGATATTGGAAGGAGTGATTTTATATGGCTCAGATATTTCAATATTGGTGGATATTAATTGCATTTGCTGTACTATGTGTTGTACAACAAGATCATTTTCATGTGAATTCTTGCTTGTGTTTAAAATATCATCTTTTCCCTTTTCAGCAGTTCCTGCCACTGCTTCTGATGCGATTACATTTCCTGATTGTTTAAACAGTCGCTCTGGCGTAGCTCCAATACAGTAATGACGGGAATCAAGACAAATGCAGTATATATAGCAGTTGCTTGTATTAGATTCCAGATAGTTGGCTGCATCGATAAGATTCAGATCCCCTCTTAATGAAAAAACTCTTTTTCTTGCCAGAACAATTTTTTGGAGTTCTTCCTTATTGATTGCGGTTTTAACCTTGTTGAACAATTTTGAATATAGTTCGTAGTTGGGAAACAGATCAATTTCACTGAATTGCATGTCTGTATAAAGTGTTGATGTTTTTGGTGTTGGTTCGCTTATTTTGCATCCAAGTTCAACAATGTTTTCGCCTGTTTTGAAAATTACACTTTGAGGTATTATTGTGGTTTTAATAGCTTGCTTCCATGAATTATCAATGTGCTGATCAAAGCCTTGAAGTAACAATTTGAAATGAGGAATATTTCCATTTTCTCCTAGAGCAAAAAATTCAAATTGTTTGCTTCGATCTTTAAGATAGAATTTGGGATACTTATTGAGCAATAAAAAATTTTTTACATCGTGTATATTATTCATGAGACAAGGAATTTATTTACATTTAATTGTTGAAATCTTTTATCAATATTTCCAGAAGTTGTATACCTTTCTATTATACGGTTTTCAACAATAAACATTAAGCACTAATATAATGATTGTTTTTTTTGTTTTGTTGAAAAATAGATTAGACAGTAAAAATACAACAGGTGCAAGGAAGAAAATTGCTAATGTACAAGTTTGGGGCACTGCTAAATATTGGTGTTGATTTTTAATGCAAATAGATTATAGTACTTCAGCAAGTGTATTTATAGGGATAATAAATGTATAGTGCTTTAATAGGCAATCAAATGCTCAGAGCTTATGATATCAATATCATTTATTTAATAAAGCCTAAGTTTTATTATTCGGAAGAAATTGTTTTATATATTTTGAGGTTGGTGCATGAATAAATGGGTTGATGCTGCGAGAATTAGAACATTACCTCTTACTGTTGCCTGTATTATTTTAGGCAACGCTGTTGCATATAATCAGCATTGCTTTAATATTTTTATATTTATTTTATCCCTCGTAACAGCTCTTCTTCTGCAAATTATAGCTAATTTTGCCAACGATTTAGGCGATGCTATAAAGGGGACAGATGATCAGACCAGAGTTGGTCCGCAACGGACTGTAAGTTTGGGACTTATAAGTATAAAAGAAATGTATTGCGGAATTGCCGTCACAATCACTATTTGTTGTATTGTTGGTCTTTTGCTTCTGTATCTTGCTTTTGGAAACGATATTTATTCTTTAGGTCTTTTTGTACTGTTTGGAATTATGTCTATTGTTGCCGCTCTATGTTATACCCTGGGCAAACATGCATACGGTTATTTAGGATTGGGAGATATTTTTTCATTTATATTTTTTGGTATCTTGGGAGTATTAGGATCTTACTACTTACAGAATCATTCTAATTGCTGGCCGTTATTGATTTTGGGTTGTGCTCATGGTTTTTTGGTAGTAGCAGTTCTAAATGTCAACAATATGAGAGATTATCATGGTGACAAACTGAAAAACAAAAGAACCATAGTTGTGAAGTTCGGTGAAAAATTCGGAACGATTTATCATTGCTTTTTGCTTGCGGCTTCTTTTGTTTGTTATACTGCATATGCGGTTAGTAACGAAAAGTATGGCGCGATGATTTTTATACCTGGTTATGTAATTTTGTTGATATCTTTGTACCATATTCTTTGGCGGAATGTAAAAAAATATAACATTGATCCTGAGTTGAAAAGGACATCTGTCGGAGCATTATTAGTTGCGATTTTGTTTTCATTAGGTTTGGTTTTCTAGAAGAGGTTGAGATGGCTTTTGATGTAAATAAAGGACAGAATAATAGTTGTGCGATAAATGCAAAAGGTGATCAGTATGTTGAATGTACCGAATGCGGTGCAACAGCAGAAATTGGTACAATAATTCATGCAAATGATAATTTAGCAGAAGGAGTTATAACTTCAGACGATAAACACAAGACTATTGATTTGTATGATAAGTATGTTGCCTTGGCAAAAAGTATTACTGAAGAAGTTGTATGTAATTGTGTTGATTCAAATGAAGGTAAAGTTCGCAATTATTCCTTTAATTTTACATGCACCGCGGAAAAAATGATCTTTGAAATGCGAGTTCGTTCAATAAAGTAATAATAAATGGGTTAAAAAAATCGCTATTATTGAGTTGGTATGCTATTTTTACATACTTTATAGTGGGAAGGTACTATAAATGATGAGAATTTTGAAACCGGTATTTTTAGCGGTTACTCTAGCTGTTGCTTTTGCTTACTTTTCCGTTGCAAATGCAATTACGACTCTAACAGAATATTACGTAGAAGATTTAGAGAAAATTCTTGAAAAGAAAGTTCTTAGAGTTCTTGTTGTATATGACGGAGTGTCATACTATTTTGTCGACGGACATCAGGCCGGTTTATCTGTCGCTATGATGGATAAATTTAAAGGGTTTATTGATGAGAATTATTTGGCAAATTCAAAGATAAAATTAGATATTCAGTATATTCCTGTTCCTGAAGATCAGATTTATGATATGCTTCTAAAAGGAGTTGGAGATGTAGCTGCAAGTTTTCTTATTCCCAGAAAGAAGGTTATAAATTATATTGCTTACACAAAGCCTTTAATGGAAGGCGTTTCCGAGGTTTTAGTAACTAGCAAAAATTTCCCTCAAATTAAAAATCTCAAACAGTTGTCCGGTATGACGATATATGTGAAAAAATCGTCCAAAACAGTTGATATAATAAAGTCAATTAATTTGTTTTTTGACAGTATTCATATGAAACGGATTAATGTGGTGAAACTTGATAAATCATTTTTAGATTATGAAATGATTGAAGGTGTTCAGAACGGATCTTTTGCCGCAACCGTTTTAAATAGCGCAAAATCAAATATTTGGCAATGGGTGTTTGGTAATGTAGTATTTCACCATGAATATCCTTTGTCACAGGATGATACTATCAATTGGGCAGTTCATTCTAGTAATCGGCATTTATTGGCCTCATTAAACGATTTTATTGGAAAATATAACAATTCAACAAAAGAGGGTCATAAGCTTATTTCGTATTATTTGCATCCGCAGGCATCCACAGTAACAAAGTATGATAAATCCCATAATGTTAATACAATGGGGTTAAAGTTCAGTGATTTCGAAAAATATAAGTCCTTATTTAAAAAATATGGAGAAAAGTATAATTTAGATTGGAAATTACTGCTTTGTCAGGCATATCAGGAATCGTCATTAAAACAAAATGCAAAATCTGTTCGTGGAGCTGTAGGTATTTTACAGGTATCGCCAAGTTTGGTTAAACATTTTCATAATGGTGAATATTCTTTTGACAGTATTGAAGGAAATGTTCAGGTTGGTACGTTATATTTAAGATATATTATTGATAATTATTTTAATGATTTTTATTTGGATTTTTATAATCAGATTGCTTTTGCCCTGGCTGCATATAATGCAGGTCCTGGACGCATCGTTTCTTTTAGAAAAGAGGCTGCAAAAATCGGATTAGATCCTAATGTTTGGTTTGGAAATGTGGAGAAGGTAGCGGCAGAAAAGGGGTTTAAGGAAACAATAACTTATGTTTCCAATATTTTGAAACGCTATCAAGCATATAAAAACACCAGTAAGTCTTCACAAGCAAATAATAAGAACAGTAAGTGATATAAAAGCTATGTTATACTTAAATAAAGCAAAGCACCCGTAAGGGTGCTCAAGTTGAATATACAACTACCAGTTTCTATTACCTTTAGGATAACAGAATATTTGCCAATTCGTTGCTTTGTCCCTTCAGTTCGTTGATGCGGTCAGCCAAATTATCTTCATCGAGATCTATTGCATCTATTAAATTTGTAGGGAACCTTTTTATAATAACAGCAGGAGGCACTCCAGCAGTTATTGCAAAATTCACAAAGAGAGCCAATCTGATAATTACGGCACCGGGGTTAACCTCGTCATATCCCAACGGATCAAGATGTTGAGAAGTCGATGCAACAAAGAAATCTGGTAATTTCCATCTTCTTACTAATTCTGCACCTACCTGACTATAATCATATCCAATAGTTTCTCTCTGAGCGTCTATTCTGTTCTGACCTGATTTTATTGCAAGATTAATTAATTCGGCTTCATCTGGAAAGCATTGCTGTATAACCAACTCTCCGATATCGTGGAGTAATGCACAAGTAAAAGCTGTTTCTGGATCTATTTTTGTACATTCTTTGGCCAATACTTTGGCAATTGAAGAAACCTGAAATGTATCAATCCAAAATTTGTTTTTATCAAAGCTTTTTGGTGTTTTGAACGAGTTATTCAATGAAGTTGCCACAACAAGCGAACTAACTTGTTTGAACCCCAAACGAATGATGGCCTGTTCAATTGAGGTAACAGGAATTCCTCTGCTATATACTACAGAATTAGCCATTTTCAAAACACGGGCTGAAATACTTTGGTCCATGACAATTTTTTTTGAAATATCTTCTATCTTTGCATTTTCATCAGCAAAATCGTGCATTAATTGATGAAGTAGAATCGGCATAGTAGGAAGTTGTTTCAACTTACTAAAGATGCTATCTAAGGACATTATGAATCCCCCGTATCTCTTAATTTGTAGTTATATTAAGTTAGTCTAGGAAATTTTATCAGTAACAAAACATTTAAGTTTTGCGTAACCTTGCATTTTTGTGAAATGTTGTTGTAATTTTGTGATAATGCTAACAATATTGAATTGTTATTATTTATTTGAATTGTTATTATTTATGCTATTTTTGATTTTACAAAAACACATTGATATCATTTTTCTGTTAAATTCCATATTCTTGGCAAGAGCAGCACCATAACAGTTAGTATTTCGAGACGTCCGCAAAGCATGTCCGCTGACAGAATCCACTTTGTTAGTGTAGGAAGCTGATCATATGTGGCTGCAATAACTTCAGGACTTCCATATGCCGGTCCAACGTTTGAAATAGCTGACATTGATGATGTAATGGCAACCATAATATCGATATTGTCAATAGCAATTAGTAAGCTACTTGCCATCAGAACAAAAACATAACTTAGAAAAAATGCAACCACGGATCTTATAATTGAATCGTTTATTTGATGACCATTGTAAGTTTGCGGAATAATAGCCAATGGGTGCAATAATTCTTTACATTGTCTTTTGAACAGAATGGATATTATTTGTATTCTGAAGTATTTTATTCCTCCAGATGTTCCGCCTGTGCATCCTCCAAGAGGTAAAATAAACAGTAAAATCATCGATGGTAAAGCTCCCCATGATGACCAATCACCGAGAGCGTAACCTGATGTAGTGATAACTGAAATTATGTTGAAAAAACCAATTCTTATTGAATCTGAAAGAGAAAAATTGTTCTTAAGGAATAGATAAAAAGACAGAATACAGCCTGTAAATAAAATAAATTTCAAATATCCTGTAACTTGTTGATTTGTAACTAGATATGAAAGAGATTTTCTTTTTGCACATTTTGCAAATAGCATGAAAGGTAAGCTTCCGATAACCATGAATGTAATGCAAACCCATTGAGCATCGTTGCTAAAAGAAGCCATAGACGCATTGTGCGTAGAAAAGCCACCGGTAGCTACAGTTGTAAAAGCATGGCAGATTGAATCGAAAACACCCATTCCGCAAAACATATAACAACTAAAGCAACAGAATGTTGCAATCAGGTAAACAATAATAATATTTTTGGCCAATGTGGTAGTTTTAGGCGTTTCTTTGTTCTTTTCTGAATTTTCAGATTGGAATAATTTCATTCCACCGACGTTTAATTTTGGTAAAATTGCAACAGCTATAACTACGAATCCTACGCCTCCAATCCATTGCAACATTGAGCGCCAAAGTAGAATAGAATGCGGAAGACTGTCTAAATCGGTAAAAACTGTACCTCCAAAAGTTGTTAATCCGGACATCGTTTCAAAAAATGCATTCGTATAACTGCAGTGTAATATAAAATAAAACGGCAGTGCAGAAAATACACAATCGAATATCCATATAATTAAGGTTATTAAAAAAATATCTCTGGTTTTAAAATCCAAATTAATTTTTGTTCCTGGTCGCATAAAGAGAAACGCCAAAACAGAAGACAGCATGCTTGTTGCTAAAAATTCAATAGCACCCTGAGTTTCTGATATAAATGCATATGCACTAGGAATAAGCAGAAAAATAGCAACTTTACTTAATGACAACCCAACAATAAATAAAATTGAATTTAAACGATCCATTAGAATAGAGCTCCCGGCTGAACTAGTTTTTCTATTTCACGAATATGACTTTTATCAGCAAGGAATAATAAAATTATGTCATTGTTGGCGATTTCGATATCGTCGCAATCGATATAGGAAATTCCTTCTCTCATTAATGCGCATATTAATGAACCTTGAGGTAGTGTAATATCTTTAATTTTTCTGCCTATTATTTGAGAAGTCTTTTTATTGCCATGAATTATAATTTCCATTACTTCAGATAATCCAAGTCTTAATGAATGTACTTCCTTAATATCTGCGTGACGAATGAAAGTAAGTAGTGCGGAAAGGGTGGATAATTGCGGGCTGAGTGTTATATCGATACTATCATCACTTATACCAAAATATTCCTTTTGCTGAATTAGTGCGGCGCATTTTCTTGCTCCCATGTTTTTGGCTAACATGGATGAAATGATGTTATTCTCATCATTACTTGATACAGCAAGAAAGAAATCACACTTATTAATTTCTTCTTTTTCAAATATTTCATGCAGAGAATTATTTTCAGAGAATACTAAAGTCTTTTTCAGTTTGTTAGCCAGACTGCTTGTATTTGTGCTTCCGAGCTGATCTATGAGTTTTACCTGATATTTATTTTCTAGAAGCTTGGCGAGGGAATATCCAATTGTTCCTCCTCCATATATCATAATTTTGCGATATGGGTTTTCTAGTTTTTGCAACAGACCCATTACTTCTCTGACATGGTTTGTTGCTGTTACAAAATAAACTTCATCACCAGCTTCAATAATGGCATTTTGAGATATTATTATTGGTTTGTTATTCCTGAAAATACCAACAAAGTTTACATCTACAAATTCCAAATGCTGCGATAAAGTTGATAGAGGGTTCCCAACCAAAGGACCTCCGTAAAATGCTGTTACTCCAACAAGAGATATGTGCATATCACCAAATTCAAAAAATGTTTTGGCTCCAGGATATTCAATAATTTTAGAAATTCTTTCGGATACTAGACGTTCTGGTGCCACTACTTCGTTAATTTTTATGGCATTGGAATTAAATAACCTGTCTCTTTCAAATATGTAAGATTCAGATTTGAGTCTGGCTATTTTGGTAGGTATTTTGTATAAAGCATCAGCTACTTGGCATGTTAGTATGTTTTTTTCATCATCCGCAGTAACTGCTACTAAAAGTTCTGTATCGCTTGCTGAGGCTTCTTCCAATACTTCAGGGTAACAAGAATAACCTTCAACTATTCGGAGATCGCACTGGTTTGCCAAATCCGTTAATAGATTTTTCCTATGATCAATTACTGTAACTTCATGAGCTTCTTCAACTAGAATTTTAGCTAAGGCACTACCTACACTTCCTGCTCCAGAAATAATTATTTTCATTTTAGTTAATCCATGGTACAAAAGTTATGCGATCTTTTTAATTTTAGCATAAAAGAAACCATCTTGATCATTTGTACCGGGCAGAGCCTGAATTATATCGGTAGATTTATTAGAAACAACCGCTTCATTCTTGTGTTTGTACAAAAAATCGTTTATTTGTGTGCTATTTTCTCGTTTTAATATTGAACAAGTTGCGTAGAGCATTGTTCCGCCTACCTTTAATAAAGGCCATAGTGATTCTAATATGTTTCTTTGTGTTTGTATCAAATCCTGGATGTTTTGCTCTGTTCTTATAAATTTTATATCGGGATGTCTTCTTATCACCCCTGTTCCAGAGCATGGAGCGTCAATTAAGATGCGATCAAACTGTTTTCCATCCCACCATTCAGAAGGATTATCCGCTGATCCCTGTTTTACATCTATATTGCAATTATTTCTTTTTAGATTTTCCTTAAGTTTTGCTAAACGAGATGTCTTTATATCCAATGCAACCAAATCAACATTGCCATTGCACAATTCCACTATATGAGTTGTTTTACCACCGGGGGCGGCACATGCATCAAGAATTCTTTCATTCTCATGAGGATCTAACAATAAAGTTGCTCTTTGTGCTGCCAGATCCTGAATATAGCAAAAGCCATCTTTAAAGCCAGGTAATTTATTAACATCGCAATATTTGTATAGGCAGATCCCGGAAATATTATTTGTTGTTTTGATTTCAATTCCCTCTTTATTTAGCAGTTCTGTATATTCTGCTAGAGATATTTTGTTGGTATTAATTCTTAACCAAAACGGTGCTTGCTGATTATTTGCCGTTAAAATTTCCTTGTACTGTTTGGGATAATCTTTTTTTACAGTCTGGATCAGCCAGTGAGGATGAGAATATATTTCGGACTCTTTTTTTAAAATTGAATCAATGTTCAATTTTTCATGCTCTATTTTATGAAGTACTGCATTTACGAGACCGCTGAAATTAGTTAGTTTTAGTGATTTCAGAGCATTTACAGTCTCATTTATAGCCGCATAAGCTGGAACTCTAGTATAAAGTAACTGGTAGGTGCCTATGGCTAGAATAAAATTTACTTCATCACAATTTTTGGGAATAGGCTTCGATAAGAAGTGTTTGTAAATACCTTCTAATTTATTGAAGTACCTGATAGTACCAAAGGAAAGTTCCTGTATGAAATTAATGTCATTGTTACTGCTCAGATCAGACAAAAGCGTGTTGAGGGATACACGATTTTTAATAACTTTCTGACAAATGGTTGCTGCCAAAGCTCTTACGTTATATTCTTTCTTCATAAAATCTGACCGACTTTAAACAAGTCCGTATGTCCGTTTATTATTGATGAAACAGGCATGTTTTTCTTTCCTGGAAGTTGTAATGCAGTCAATTTTATAACTTTTTCAGCTGTGGCGACGCAGATACCGGATTTATCAATTTTTATAATTGTTCCCGGTTCTTTACTGCTGTTTTCATGTACAAGTTCTGCACCCCATATTTTAATGTTTTTATCATTCACTGTTATGTAACCGACAGGCCAGGAAATGAATGCTCTTATATGCCTTTCTATTTCTTCCGCAGGGGCGTTGAAATTGATTAATGCTTCCTGTTTTGTTAACTTTGATGCATATGTGGCTAATTTCGGATCTTGTTTAACTGCAGGAATATTATTATCCGTTTCCATGATTTTATCAATTGTTCTTTCAAGTAGAGAAGTACCTACTGATATCAATTTAGTGAATAATGAATCAGATGTATCATCAGATGATATAGGAATACTGTTTTGAGACAGTATGTCTCCTTCATCCAGCCGTTCGTTCATATCCATGATTGTTATCCCGGTTTCTTTTTCTCCGTTATATACAGCTCTTTGAATAGGAGCTGCTCCTCGGTATTTGGGAAGCAGCGAGCCATGTACATTAATGCACCTATACTTAGGAGACTTCAGTATTATTTGAGGAAGGATAACACCATATGCAACAACTACAAATAAGTCAGCATCATAATCAGCAAATTTACGACAGTCAGATTCATTTTTAAAATTGGCTGGTTGTTCAACGGGGATTCCGTGCTTAAGAGCAACTTGCTTTACAGGGCTGAATGCGAGTTTCTTTCCACGTCCAGCTTCTCGATCAGGCTGTGTATAAACTGCAACAATGTTATAACCTTTTTCAATTAGGGATTCTAAATGTGCACTTGCAAAATCAGGAGTTCCGCCAAAAATGATTCTTAATTTTGTTTTATCCATTGCTAGTAATTCTCAATTAACCGTTTCTTTTTTCTCTTTTGTTTGCTTTTTTGATTTTTTCCAGTAGGAGATTTCTTTTTAGTGAAGACAAATAGTCGATGAACAGAATTCCCTTCAAATGATCGAGTTCATGTTGAATGCATATTGCCAAAAGATCATTGGCATCAATTTGATAAGTTTCGCCTTTTTCGTTTTGACATTCAATAATTACGTGTTCATAGCGTTTTACGTATGCTCTGTAGTCCAGAGGAACTGACAAGCATCCCTCTTCAATACCAGTTTCGCCTTCTTCAAGGATAAATTTAGGATTTATAATTACCTTCTGTTCACTTTTGTCTTCGCTGACATCAATTACCACAATCTGTTTATGGACATCTATCTGAGGGGCAGCAAGTCCAATTCCCTTATCCTCATACATTGTTTCAAACATATCGTTTACAAGTTCTTTAAGCTCATCATCAAATACTGTAACAGGTTCTGAAACTAATTTCAGATTTGGATTTGGATATTTAATTACTGTTCTTACTGTCATAAAAATTTGCCATATACATATATAAAATACAATTAATTTAAAGAATTAAATCTCGGTCAAGTTTAGATAATTATAAAATAAATGATTTCATAATAATACTTTTTTGTACTTATTACAGGTTGAATACTGTTGAATTTGCAATGGCAAACACGAAGAAAACAGAATGATATTTTAACGATGAATCATATCAATTGAGTTAAAGAAAACGGATTGGAACACGGAATTATTTCGAAAAAACTATGCTTCAAATTTATCGAATTGGCAAAATAAGTTTGCACGTGACAATTCTGAAAATTGATAAAAATACCAATGGTTTGATGCAAAAGAATGCTAATAAGTGTGATCAGTGACTTAAAAGTTCAAAGTTGTTATTGACGAACTTGAATATTGATTTTATTCTAACGATTGTGCTAATTTAAAATTATTAGTCGTGTTTTAATAATTATATTTAATGAAAGGTGTCTTGATAATGTTTATTTCTCAAGGCATTTGACAATAATAATTTTTAATTTTCTTTAATTTTTATCACGTATTAAAGATAATATAGCAAGGTTTACGGAAAAAATTGATATCGCAGTCACGGACAGGGACGATTATGATTAAACAAAAATTAACTGCTTTTTTAGCTGGTATGTTAATGGCTACTTTTGCTTTTGCTGACAATTTAGCCTTAAAGGAAGGTCATCCAGATACATATACTGTAAAGAAAGGTGATACTTTATGGGATATTTCTGGTGTTTTCTTGAAGAAACCATGGTATTGGCCAAAGATTTGGCAAGTAAATCCGCAAGTTAAAGATCCTCACTGGATTTATCCAGGTGATGTATTGAATCTTGTTTATATCAATGGCGAACCACGTTTGGTTACAGGTGTTAAGAAGTTATCTCCTGGTATTAGAAGATCTGGCACAGAGGATGCGGTTAAATCAATTGATATTGAGTCTATAAAGCAATTTTTGGTTTCTGATTATGTTTTCCCAACTAAAGATGGTATTGATTCTCTGCCATTTGTTTTGGGTGATAACAACAATAATAAGCTTATGGGCGAAATTTCTGTTGTTTATGTAAGAGGTGATTTACAAGAAGGTGAGCAGTATGGTATTTATTCTGCTCCTAAAAAGTATAAGGATCCTGTGACAGGTGAACTTTTAGGATATCGTGCAGCATTATCAGCTGTAGGTATTGCAGGAAAGAAAGTTGAAGGTGCTACTCCTGTTACTTTGATTAAATCTGTAAAAGAAGTTAAACAAGGTGAAAGACTTATCCCATTGGCAAGTGTTTCTGGATATGATGCATACTATTTCCCGAAGCCTGCTAATGTAAGCGGAGAAGCCTTTGTTTTGGAAAATGTAATGGACAACAGATTTGTTGGTAAGAACCAAGTGGTTGTAATTAACAAAGGTGCAGCTAACGGTGTTTCCAACGGAGATGTGTTTGAAGTTTCAAAACAAGGTGTTAGAGTTGCAGGAAACAGTGCCGAAAGTGTTAGTTATGTTGATTTAGGCACGGCAACAGACAGACTTATTGCTGCCGGTTCTAAGCACAGTAGACTGCCATCAGAATCTGTTGGTCATGTGATGGTATTTAAGACTTATGATAAATTATCATTGGGCTTGATTTTAGATGCTACTGATTTTATTCCAAATGGCTCAAGGTTGAATAATCCGCAAGATTAATTCTGTTGTGTTAGATTGATTGTGTAGGTCAGACTTTAATTTTAAAGTTTGGCCTTTTCTCTTTTTGCAACAAATGATACGTATTTGCTGCGAAAAATTATTTTAATTCTGTTTAAAAAAGAAATAGATAATGACTGAATCTAATCAAACGATTATAAATGCTGATTTAAATAATGAATCATTTGAAAATAGGGTTTGCCCAGAGTGCGGCGCCTCTCTTATTGTCAGAAGTACAAAAAATGGTCATATTCTTGGCTGCTCAAACTATCCTGTATGTAATTATCTTGAAAATATCAATTTACACGGTGTTAAAATTTTAAAGGTTTTAGATGGAAAAATATGCCCTTTATGCGGAGATTCTCTGGCGGTAAAAAAATCCAAATATGGATTATTTATCGGCTGTCAAAATTATCCCGATTGCAAATACATATATACAGAACAGGAACAGAATGAGGTAACTTGTCCGTCGTGCTGCAGTGGTGTTTTGAAACAGCATGCCAACAAGTACGGAAAATCCTTCTATTCATGCAGCAACTATCGGAATTGTCAATATAAAGTAAGCTATAAACCAGTAACAAAAAAGTGCAGTAAATGCGGATTTCCAATTATGTTGGTTAGAGTGAATAAATTTGGTAAATATTATCAGTGTGCTGCACCTGGGTGCAAAACTAAATGTCCGATTACTTCAGAACAGGAATAAAGATTTTTATACTAAGCAATCAAATATTGTATAATTCATATTGGTGTTTTTTTAATAGAGAAAAGGTGATTTAATGGCTTTTGTTTCAATTTTAATGGGATCCGATTCTGATTATGATACCATGGAACCGGCGTTTGAGGTTTTGAAGAAGTTTGATATTGATTTCGAGGTAAAGGTAACTTCTGCTCATCGTACACCTCAGCAAACTGTACAGTATGTAAAGGATGCTCAAAATCGTGACTGCGCTGTATTCATATGTGCAGCCGGGTTGGCTGCCCATTTGGCAGGGGCTGTAGCTGCTAATACAACAAGACCTGTTATTGGAGTTCCAATTAATTGCGGTCCGTTAAATGGTGTTGATGCTTTATTGTCCACAGTACAGATGCCTGGCGGAATTCCTGTTGCTACTATGGCTATTGGAAAAGCAGGAGCAAAAAATGCAGCCTATTTTGCCACTCAGATTTTAGCCTTAAGTGATGCAAATTTGAATGAAAGGTTTATAAAAGAGAGAGAAGATAGCGCGAATGTTGTAGTTGAAAAAGATAAGAAATTACAATCAAAGGTTGCGGATTTTAAAAATAAATAAATGAGTGATTATTTTAATCGTCTAATTGCATCATCATATTTACTACATGGTGATGTAATTGCTTATCCTACGGAAGCGGTTTTTGGAATAGGATGTTTGCCCAATAATGAAAGCGCGCTAAAGAAAGTGATTGATGTTAAAGCCCGGGATATAAATAAGGGTATGATTTTAATCAGTCATGATCTCAGTTATTTAAAAAAATATGTGAATTTTAAAGAAATTTCTTTAGCAGAAATGAAGTATATGGAACAATTTTGGCCTGGACCATATACATTTATTCTTCCTGCCTTGCCCGATGTTTCGTTTTATATAACAGGAAACCATTCTACAATTGCTGTACGGATTTCTTCTCATCCGCTTATTAAGTCGCTTTGTGAGGTGGTAGGTGAGCCATTAATTTCGACTAGTGCAAACAAATCAAAAGAAGTTCCATGTAAGACATACAGAGAAACAATTTGCAGATTAGGAAATTTGGTTGACTATGTAGTTGAGGGCTGTACTTTGGGATATTTGAATCCTTCAACTATAATAGATTTAAAATCAAAAACAGTTATAAGAAAAGGCTAGTCAGTGTTGTTTAAGTCAGACTGAGTGTAGTTCAATTCATAAAATGGAAGTGTTACGCAGAAGCAGTAAATTATTATTGTTTTGAACAAAAAAATACTAGTTCGCACTTATATCTATTCCTGATAAATAGAGTAAAAAATGAATGGAAATCATTCGTTAGAGTTTTAAATAATAATCCTAAGGAACAATGTATGGATCAATATTGTGTGGTTGGAAACCCGATTGAACATAGTTTATCGCCTTTTATTCAGAATCATTTTGCCAAAAGCACAAATCAGAATTTAATGTATAGTAAACATTTGGTTGAACTTGATAAATTTAAAGAGACGATACAAGACCTTTTTTCTAATGGCTTTTTGGGATGCAATGTTACTGTTCCGTTTAAAGAGCAGGCATATGCTATGTGTCATAAGTTAACAGAGAGAGCTAAGCAGGCGCAGTCGGTAAACACATTAAAATATGAAGATGGTATTATTTTTGGAGATAATACGGACGGAGCCGGATTAGTTAAGGATTTAACTGTTGGTAAGAATATTGTTCTGAAAGATAAAACTATTTTAGTAATAGGAGCGGGAGGTGCTGCTAAAGGTATAATAGGCTCACTCCTTATGCAAGGTCCTAAAAAGGTTATAATTACCAATCGCACAATTTCCAAAGCAGTTTCATTAGCGAATCATTTTCAACATTTGGGAAATGTGTGCTATGCCGAAATAGATTGTATTGCTCATGGTGTTGATGTTGTTATAAATGCAACTTCCAGTTCATTGAAGGGGGAATTACCGCCGTTAGATACTTCCTTGATTAATGAATCAGTGGTTGTTTATGATTTAATGTACAGTGCCAAACCAACGGTCTTTGTTCAGTTTGCGTCAGAACTGGGGGCAGTTGCCTATGATGGGTTGGGAATGCTTATAGAGCAGGCAGCAGAAAGTTTTAATTTTTGGCGTAGGATAGAACCATCTACAGATGGATTGATTGAAACAATAAGAAGTAGTCTGAATTAATGTATAAGATACAGATAGCCAATATTAATTTAACTGATTTAGGTGTGAATGAGGATTTGTTAAATTCATATGAATTTGAAGTTCCTTACCGCTTGCAATGGCATGATGAGCATATTGAATTACGAAATTTAGTAAAACCAAAAGAAAAGGGAATTTTTGTTGATTTCGTAAATGGTAAACTTGCTTGGCGCAGATTACACGGTGGAGGGAGTGGACAAGCTGTTGCCAAGGCTGTTTTTTCCAAAAAAAAGGAAAAACCGGCAGTTTATGATGCAACCGGTGGATTGGGTAGGGATGCCTTTGTTCTTGCATCGTTAGACTGTGTTGTAACAATGTTTGAACGTAATGAAATAGTAAGAATTTTGCTTAAAGATGGTTTAAGACGAGGGTACGAAAATTCTGATATTGGTGAAATGCTTAGAAAAAATTTAACTTTAAGTGATCATAGGTCCATACTTGAGTTAAGTGACGAAAAGAGTTGTGATGTTGTTTATTTGGATCCCATGTATCCCAAGTCCAATTCAACAGCACTTGTTAAAAAGGATATGCAGGCTTTTCATGATATTGTAGGACTCGATCTTGATTCTGATATGCTGCTGTCAAAAGCCTTAAGAATTGCTAGACACAGGGTTAGCGTGAAGAGACCTAAAGGAGCAGATTTTCTAGCAAATGTTAAATCGTCATCCAGTATTGAAACAAAATCTCACCGGTTTGATATTTATGTTCCTTTTAATAATGAACAATAAACTGATTCTTTTGTGTGATCGGTGTTTTTAATTAAAATAAGAGCGTTAAACTACAAGCAAAATAAATAATGAAATGTTTTAAAACTATTGCTTTTTGTCTATACTATAAACTTGCAATTTAATCAATGATATTTCAACTGATTTGTCTTTTTATGTAAAGGTCGTAATATGCGCGAGGAAAAAACTCAAATAATACAATTTGATAATGTTGATTCGAGCGTTCAGGCATTCGAAGTGGGTGATTACAGGACTGCTTTAGAAGTTTTTCGCCCTAAAGCGTTAAAGGGTGATGCAAAATCCCAGTACTATTTGGGATTAATGTATGCCGGTGGCAAAGGTGTAATAAAAAGTATCAGTCAGGCACGAGAATGGATTAAGAAAGCAGCTGATCAGGGGTATGGACAAGCAATTTTAGAATATGACCGTTTAAAGGAATCTTCTTCTACAGTAACTTGGAAAACTAAAAAGAACCAACAGAATTTAGAGAATGACTTAAAGGAAGATTTAAATGGTGTTCAGACAAAAAAAATCAAACTTGGAGATGATTCTTTTGTAGAAAAGGTCCAGATAGAGAAAAAACCGTTTTTATGGAGTCTTGATTTAGCCTATCTTTATGAGAAGAAAACCTGTGAAAAAACTCCTCAAAGTAAAGAAAACTTGGAGAAAAAAGTTGTATGGGTTTCTTCCAAAAATTCATTGAACAGTAAATTTAGTTCATTAAAAAAATTAGCCGAATCCGGTGATATTATTGCTCAGTACCATGTTGGAATGATGTACATTTATGCTGATGATATTGAGCGTGATTTATCGGTTGGTGTTAAATGGTTAGAACGTGCTGCCAGCAATAATTACACCTTAGCCGTGGTCAATTTGGCAAATCTGTATTTTTGGGGATATGGTGTAGAAAAATCTGATATTTTAGGTTTTGAATATCTCAAGAAAGGCGCAGAATTAGGAAATACTGATGCTCAGTTTATGTTGTCTCAGAAGTTGCTGGATAAAGAAAGCAGGTACTATGACTGTGATGAAGGACTTCGTTGGATCAAGGTGGCTGCTGGTCAAGGTCATTTAAATTCTCTTAAGGCTTTGGGGGATATATTCAATAAAGGTTTATACAACACTGTTCAAAATCCTAATAAGGCCAAATATTACTATGAGGAGGCTGTCAAAGGTGGTTACGATCCTGCACGCTATAAATTGGCATGTTTGCTGCTTGATGAACAGCCACCTAAGTATGCACAAAGTATAGATTTGTTGAAAAAGGCCGCAGATAATTTATATCATCCTGCTCTGTATAAACTAGGAGAACTCTATGAAAATGGTTATGGTATTCCACAAAGTAACAGTTTAGCGACAGAGTATTATACAAGAGCCGCGGAAAACGGCAGTTTAAAAGCTCAGGTATTCTTAGCTCATATGTATGAGCAGGGAAAAATCATTACAAATGATGCCAATAAATCTGCTTATCAATGGTACCGCAAAGCTGCAGAAAATGGTTCTGATGAAGCTCAGTATAAACTGGGTTATTTTATTGAAAATCATTTGATTGATTTGGATTCGCTAGATAATCTTTTGGCTACTAGAAACAAAGAGGTTATTTGGACAAAAGGAAAGCGACAGTCTTCAAATTCTGAAAAGCATGATCAGGAAGCATTTTATTGGTATTACAAAGGTGCTGAACAGGGTAATATTGATTGTGAGTATGCTGTTGCTCATATGTATGAACAGGGAATAGGTGTAAAACAGGACCTGGTTGCTTCTTTTAACTGGTATAACAAAGCAGCTGAGCACGGCAACCCAACCGCTCAATATAATCTGGCTCGCAGCTATGAAACTGGATGCGGTGTTAAGCAGGATGAACAAAAGGCACTATATTGGTATCGACAAGCGGCTGAAAGATCAGATCCTCGAGCATTATACGCTCTTGGAGGGATGTATGAGCAAGGTACAGGAGTAAAGCAAGATTATAAAATTGCTTTGACTTACTATACTAAAGCAGCAAATCTTGGAAATTTAGATGCTGTATTTAAGTTAGGACAGTTATATGCTTCAAGTTATCTTGTTGCACACAATATGCAAAAAGCTGTTGAATTCTATAAACGTGCTGCTGATGATGGGCATTTAGAAGCAAAACGATTGTTGGTAAAAACGTACATGAGCGGGGAAGATATTGAACCGGATTATCATAAGGCAATGCAGCTTCTTCAGGATTTAGTTAAGATCAAGGATCCTACTTCATATTATTTGTTGGGAAAAATATATTATGATGGATTGGGAATTGCTCCTGATCAACTAAAGGCAATAGAATTATATCGATATGGCGCAGAAGCAGGTGATCCTGAGGCTCAATACGCGTTAGGTAAGGCTTATGAGAGCGGTCGTGGCGTTTCTAGAAATATTTATGAGGCATGTGTTTGGTACAATAAAGCCGCTGAAAAAAATCATGTGGGAAGTATGTATCAGCTCGGCTATTTGTATCGCCGGGGAATAGGCGTTAACCAGGACTTCTTCAAGGCTGTTGATTACTATCAGAAAGCAGCAATGTTCGGTTGTCATGACGCATATTTGGAACTGGGACATATGTATGAATCTGGGCAGGGTGTAGAGCGCGATTATGCACAAGCGTTAAATTGTTATAAACACGTTGCAATTGAAGGTAATGCTGAGGCTCAGAATTGTATAGGTTATTTGTATTT
Organism: uncultured Aeromonadales bacterium; assembly: GCA_902761645.1. Classification (GTDB taxonomy): domain Bacteria; phylum Pseudomonadota; class Gammaproteobacteria; order Enterobacterales; family Succinivibrionaceae; genus UBA2804. The sequence goes on from CACWLF010000001.1 coordinate 87,053, forward strand.
GAATATGGTGAATTCTCCATCATCATTAAAAAATGCATTTAACTGGTTTAGTAAGTCGGCCTCTTTGTTTAATGCAAAAGGCTGTACGGAATTAGGCACGATGTATAGAGATGGTATAGGTTGTACTCAGAGTTATGAGCAGGCTATAAAATTGTACAGGCAGGCTGTTGAACAGGATTACCCTGATGCCATGTATTGTCTGGCTAAAATGTATGAGGAAGGTATTGGTGTTAAAGTTGATTATACTGAAGCTTTTACCTACTATGATTTGGCTGCGAAACATAAGCATTTTGCCTCGATGGTTAAGGTTGGTTTAATGTGCCTTAAGGGTATTGGCTGTAGCAAAAATATTGCTCAGAGTGTACTGATGTTTAGTCTGGCTTCGGAAGCGGGAAATCCGGATGCACAATATGAATTGGCAAAACTGTACGCAGTTGGCAACGGAGTTCCTCAGGATAATCAGCAAGCTTACATATGGAGTTCTTTAGCGCTTGCATGTGGAAAAGGAGACAGCGAGATTGCAAAGTTTAGAGATGAGATTTCCAAAAATTTGACAACTACGCAGTTGAACGATGCTCAATGTGAAACGTCGTTATATTTTGAAAATTATCAGAATAAAAGAGAACACATCATTCCAACAACCTTCTATTAATAAAATGGGAAATATTAGAATTATTAGTGGTCAATACCGTGGGCGTAAACTCAAAGTCCATGATGCAGAAGGTTTGCGTCCAACCACGGATCGTGTTAAAGAAACACTGTTTAACTGGCTGCAGTTTGATATTGCCGGATCTCGGTGTTTGGATTTATTTTCCGGCTCTGGATCTTTATCTTTTGAATCGTTATCTAGATATGCGAAGTTTGTTACATTGGTGGAGTTGAACGTTCAGTCAGCCAAACTAATCAGGGAGAATTTAGATTTATTAAAAATATCTAATGCAGAACTTGTGGTTGGAGATGCCTTAAAGTTTGTTCAGCGTGTAAATCAGGATGAACCATACAATATTGTTTTTTTGGATCCCCCTTTTAGAAAGGGTTTCCTTTCGCAAATCTGCAGTTTATTGAATAAAAATGCCTTTTTATGCAATAATGCGCTGATTTATGTTGAGCAAGAGATTGAAAATACTGCAGAAATGCCAAGCAATTGGACTTTGTTGAAGTCTAAAACGGCCGGACAAGTATCATATAGTTTGTATAGAAATAATTAAATTGTGGATTAAAAATATGGGATTATTTTCTTGGGGAAAAAAGAATAAGAAAGATGAGTTGAATGCTCAAAAAGATATTTCAACCAAAGCTGAAGAACAAAGAGTGGTGAATGCGGAGCATGATGTTAAACTTTCAGATGAAACAAAAGCAGTTTCTAAAATAATTAATGAAGAAATCGAAAAGGAAGAAGTTTCGTTAAATGCATTGAAATCTGAAGATATTGCTGATGAAGAGCGTATGGAGAAATCTTCAGACCTCAACTCAGCGGAAGATTTTAATGAGCATAATCAGCTCAGACCAAGTGAGATAAGAAAACAAGAGGAAATCAGAAAAGGTGTTTTTTCCCGTTTATTGCAAGGATTAAAGAGGACAAAACAGAATATTGGCTATGGTTTCGTCGCGTTATTCAAAGGTAAAAAAATTGACGATGATTTGTTTGAGGAATTAGAAACAAATTTATTGATGGCTGATTTAGGTATCGAGACTACGCAGAATATAATAAAAAAAGTTACCGAACAGGCAAAATTGAGACAGCTCCATGATGCGGAAGCTCTTTACGATATTTTAAAAAGCGTAATGTTTGAAACACTGAAGGAATCTCAGGCTCCGCTGGTAATTGCTGATAAAAAACCTTTTGTGGTACTGATGGTCGGTGTTAATGGTGTTGGTAAAACTACGACAATCGGAAAACTTGCCAAAAAATATCAAAATGACGGTAAATCGGTAATGCTGGCCGCAGGTGATACCTTTAGAGCAGCTGCCGTTGAACAATTGCAAGTTTGGGGACATAGAAACAATATTCCTGTTGTAGCTCAGCAAACAGGTTCTGACTCTGCATCGGTAATTTATGATGCATATTGTTCCGCTAAAGCTAAAAAGATTGATGTATTGTTGGTAGATACCGCCGGAAGATTACAGAATAAATCAAATCTGATGGAAGAATTGCGTAAAATTGTACGAGTTATTAAAAAGGTTGCTCCTGATGCTCCTCATGAAGTAATGCTGGTGCTGGATTCGGGAACCGGTCAAAATGCAATTAGTCAGGCAAAGTTGTTTAATGAAACAGTTCCTTTGACAGGAATAACATTAACAAAACTGGATGGAACTGCCAAAGGCGGTGTTATTTTTGCGATAGCTAATCAATTTAAGATTCCGGTTAGATATATAGGTGTTGGTGAGGGTATAGAAGATCTTCGTACTTTTGATGCCAAGGATTTTATTGAAGCATTATTTGATAAAGAACAAGAATAAGAATAAGTTCAAATGATAAAGTTTGAAGATGTATCTAAAAGCTATTTGGGTGGATTTCAAGCTATCCAAAAGGTTTCATTTCGTGTAAATCAAGGTGAAATGGTTTACCTTAGAGGACATTCGGGTGCGGGGAAAAGTTCCCTATTAAAGTTGATTGCGGCAATAGAGAGACCTACTTTAGGCAGAATATATTTTAATAACCAGAATATAACCAATATTTCAAGAAATGATATTCCTTATTTACGACGCCAAATCGGAATGATTTTTCAGGATTATCAACTTATAAACCGAAAGACGATTTATGAAAATATTGCATTGCCATTGCAAATCGAAAATTATAATGAATTGAATATAGAAAAAAGAGTCATGGCAGCTTTGGATCTCGTTGGTTTATTGGATAAGCGTCAGTGTTTCCCTCCAATGCTGTCGGGCGGTGAACAGCAAAGAGTCGGAATTGCTCGAGCAATTGTTCATTCTCCAAAGTTATTGTTGGCAGATGAACCAACAGGAAACTTAGATAGGCAGCGTGCCTTCGATATATTAAAACTGTTTTCTACTTTGAATATGCAGGGAGTTACAATTATTTTGGCAACTCATGATAATGAGTTATTAACATGGAAACATTGCCGTCAGTTGGTATTGGATCATGGCAGGCTTGTTGGTGATATACCCTGAGAAAATTGTATGTCTGATAATAAAAAATTAGTTACTAGAGATAATTTAATATCAACGCACTGGAAAATATTGCGTAGTTCTTTTTTCACGTTAATTAGTAATCCTATACGTACTGTGGTTACTGTCGTGCTTATTGCTGTAAGTTTGGCGGTTCCCATGACTTTTTATGTTTTTTATAACAATGCTGTTTCCATTACCAACAGTCTTAATGATAACAGTCAGATTTCTCTTTATTTGAAAGAGGATACCACACAACAGCAAATAGACGATCTTATAAATAAAATTAAAAGTAATTCCAATGTGAAGTCTGTGGCCTTTATTTCAAAAGAACAAGGTTTGGTTGAGTTTTCTAAAATGTCGGGCTTTGTTGAACCATTGGAATTTCTTAATAAAAATCCTTTACCTGATGTTATAGAGATAATGCCTTCAGAGGATATATCGAATACTAAGGTTGTAGCAGAGAATATGTTGAATGAATTTTTAACATATCCGGAGGTTGCACAGGGAAAGTTTGATTTTGTCTGGTTGCAAAAATTGGAAGCTATAGCTAAATTCTTGAGAAACATCGCGTTAAGTGTAGGAGTTATGCTGTCTTTGGGTGTTATATTGACGGTTTCGAATACAATCAGAATTAATCTGCTGGCTCACAGAGATGAAATTGAAATTATGAAAATCTTTGGTGCTACAGATACATTTGTTGCTCGACCATATTTGTATATGGGATTTTGGTTTGGTTTGATAGGCGGTTTCCTTGCATGGTGGCTTAATACATTTTTTATAATTTGCATTATTTCCATTATAGATAATATTGCTAACATTTATGGCAGTTCCTACACTATGATTCAATTATCGTTCAGTGAATCATTTATATCAGTTATGATTAGTATATTGTTAAGCATTATTGCTACAAAACTCTCATTAAATCGCATTCTCAAAGAAACAAGTTAGACGATTGAATTTATGTGTGATAGCATGGATTAGATATACTAAAAAAGGCGAAACAGGATGCTTACTATTCAGCAAATGAAGGATTTGTACAATGAAATAGCTCCGAGATTAACAAATTATCTTGTTGCTAATGGAGAATCGTATGAATCAGCAAAGGATTTAGTTCAGGATACGTTTATTAAATTATGGAGTAAGCGAGAGCAGTTTTCTTTAGACGACAACATTTCTGCGATGTCTTTTACCATTGCCAAAAATCTGCGCATTGATAAATTTCGTAGAGATAAATTTATGGTTGAACAAGAGGAATTTGATGTTGTTGTTGATCAAAGTACTTTAATTAATCCTACAGAAGAGGAAGAATATTTGGAGTACATTCGTAACTGTTTAAAAAAGGCTCTGGATGAGTTACCTGAAGAATTGCGAGAATGTTATACATTGTTTAACATAGGTGAAATGAGTATTAAAGAAATAGCCAAACAGTTATCTATATCAGAATCATTAGTAAAAGTAAGAATTCACAGAGCAAAGGAAAAATTAGCCGATTCCTTAAGTTATCTTAAAAATCTAGTTAGCGAAGATTAAGAATTGTTATGCCAGAAGAGTATAAAAGAAAAGTTGGATTTAAATCAAACAAAGATTCACAGATTACGAGTGTAAAAGCTCCATATACTGTTTTATTTCTTTTATGTATAACATTAATTGTATTGATCTTCTTTGTTTGGGCCTTTAAGGGAAGAGTGTCAGAAACTGTTGAAGGAACAGGAATTACGGTTAGTGAGGAAGGAACTGTAATGCCTATTATTTCTATGGGTGATGGTGTTCTTGCAAATCTCAATATAAAAATTGGTTCCAAAATTCGAGTTGGTCAGGTATTAGGTCAGTTGTATAATCCAACTCTTCCAAATAAGATTGATCTTTTAGATAAAGAGTATTTATCTATAAAGGAGATGCAGCAAAATATTGAAACTTTGAAAAATGTTGATGGCACATTATCAGAAACAGTTCAAAATGAGATAAAGGCGCTCAGCCAAAAACTTCTGCAAAAAAAAGAAAAATTTGAATTTGATAGGAAAGAATTTGGTGAAAAATACTGGATTCATTCATCATATGAAGGAGAGGTTGTTGAACTGTTAAAAAATGTTGGAGAATATGTAAAGATTGGCGATAAGATTGCAATAGTTTCTCCTACAAAAAATTATAGGTTATATATTGTTGCCTATATCCCTTTTGAGTACGCTCAACGTGTAAAAAACGGCATGAAAGCGTATTTTTCTCCTAGTTCAGTATCTTCAAATAAATACGGGTTTATAAAATGCATAGTTCGCTCTACTAATAATTTGCCAATTAGCCCTGAAGCAATTGAATCCGAACTAATGAATAAATCATTGCAGAATATGATTATAGGAACCAATAGTGTTGTAAGAGTTGAACTGGAGATGGTTCCTGATAAAGACAGTAAAAATGGATATGGTTGGACATCAAGGCAAGGTTTTAATCAGGCTATATCAAGAGGTATGGTTGGTACTGTGGTGATAGACACTAGTTATAAATCACCTCTATCGTTGGTTATTTCTGCAATTGATTCATTGTTTTAAGAGCAATTACCATGATTTTATTTGATAATTCGCGAAAAACGGTAAAAACTCCGCTTGTTTTACAAATGGAAACAAGTGAGTGTGGTATTGCTTGCTTATCTATTATTTTAAAGTATTTTGGAAAAGACATTTCTATTGAGCAGTTGAGAGATGATTTTTGTTTGGGACGTAATGGAACAAAAGCATCAACTATCATAAAAATAGCCCAAAAGTATCAATTAAATGCAAAAGGTTTCAAATTAAAGGTTGATTCATTAAGTAAACTAAAAGTACCTATGATTCTGTTCTGGAATCAGGAACATTACGTTGTTTATGAAGGGCAGGGAAAAAACGGGAATATTTTTTATATTAATGATCCGCAGTGTGGCCGTTTAGCACTGGATCGGGAAACGTTTGAAAAAGGTTTCAGTGGGGTTGCCTTAACTTTTAATAAAGAAGAGGGGTTTGAACCTACAGTTAAAAATGGAAAAAATAGTATTTTTTCTATTTTTAACAGCGGTTCACAAACTTTATTAATAACGGTATTTTGGGCAAGTATCTTGTTGGTTTTGCCAATTGTTGCTATTCCAATGATTTTTTCCGTATATATAGATTATGTTGTAATTGAAAAAACTAATTGGTTGACTTCTTTGGTTTTAATGTTTTTATTGGTGGTTGGAATAAAAATCATATTACTTAATGTTATTGATTTATCGCTACGTAGATTGAAACTGCAAAAGTTGGTTAATACCGTTTTAAAATCACTGAACTTATTGTTTGCATTGCCGTTGCGCTTTTTTATTCAGCGATCAAATGGTGAAATACAAACAAAAATGTCGTTGCATTCAATTTTGATTAATCAATTGGTTATGAAATTTAAAATTAACAGTGTTTATTTCATGACTTCTTTATTTTACTTATGCATGATGTTGGGCTACTGCTATAAGTTGGCATTGGTTGCTGTATTTTGTGCCCTAATCTACACATGGATTTATCAATATATAGCTGGAAAAGAATCATTGTTGCAGCAACAGGTACAATTGCAAAAGAGCAGTTTGTTCAGTTCTGTAGTTTCAAATTTATCTTCAATAGATGCCGTTAAGGCTCTCGGTAGAGAAAAATCAATTTTTAATATATGGTCGGAAAAGTTAACCAGCCTTAATAATAAAATTTTAAAGCATAGTGTACACAATGCTTATTTAGATTCAGTACTGATACTTATTGCATTATTGAGCAATATATGTATTTTTATTTTGGGGATAACGTTGGTTGTTTCTGGAAGTCTTTCTTTAGGAAACTTGTTTTCGTTTCAAATAATTATTTCTGGATTTATTTTCCCTTTAACAATGGTTATTAAAGATAACCAACGAATAAAATTTATTGATATTAATGAAGCAAAAATCAGCGATTTATACCATTATAAACATGCAGAATTATTTTTAGATAAATGCAGACATGATGATACTGATTCTGGTAATTTTGATGAGTTTTACTCTTTTGATTTAAAAAATATATCATTCAAATATGATGATGAACAGCATTTTGAAATACAAAATTTTTCGTTGCACATTGAACCTGGTCAGCATGTAGCTATAGTTGGAGCATCAGGAGCAGGAAAGTCAACTATAGCAAGGATAATATCCGGCTTACTGAAACCTGATAATGGCGAAATTTTGCTAAACAATAAGAATGTACGTGAAATAACGGCGGAAACTTATTATAGCAACATTGATATAGTTGAACAAAATCCAACTTTTTTTGCTGGGACAATACAGGAAAATTTAACAATGTTTTCCCAAACTTTTGACTATGAATCCTTGCAGGATGCATTAAGAGTAGTCGGATTGGTTGATGAATTGTCAATTAATGGATCTTTACTATCTATGCGCATGGAAGAAAATGGAACAAATTTTTCACAAGGACAGTTGCAAAGACTGGAAATTGCCAGAGTTTTGGCAAACCAAAAACCTTTAGCATTGTTTGATGAGGCTACAAGTTGTCTAGATGCACAGAAAAATAGGGAAATAAATAACATTATTAGAAGATATGTAAGATCTTTTATAACAATTTCCCACAACTTGGATACTATTAAAAAAGCGGACGAAATTATAGTTTTAGATCATGGAGTGACCGTAGGGAGGGGCACTCATCAGGAATTAAGTAAGAATAATAAATACTATCAGTCTTTAATGCTAATAAATGAAGGGGAAAATTTATGGTAAAACCTGAAATTTTGACCTCATTTATTATAGGTAAGGATATTATTGTCAATAAAGGTGAACTAAATCTTTATTTAATAAAACGTAATTCTCATCAGTTATTAGATAGAATGTTTCTGATGTCTTTAAGTGAGCAAACCCATGTTCATATTCCTCAAACTGTTACATTTACACAGGATAATTATTACTACGAATTAGTTGCAGAAGCCTCTGATATTCACGGGGTAGCTATTCTTAATTCAAATACATATCAAGATTTAACAAGGGTTATCATTGATAAAATAGAAAGAACATACGGTAGAACATTAGAACGTAATATAAATTTAAAAGAAAAATTTTATCAGACAAAAAATTTTAATGAATTATTGAGTATATTATTAAAAATAGATGTTGCGCAAAAACAGCATGTAAAAGAATTAAGTAAAAATGCATATAAACTGGTTTCCAAGGAAGTCGATGAACACGTTCATGTTGTTGCTCAATACGGATCGTTCAAAGATTCTTTGCAAACTCAGGCAGATACTGATGATTCTCTAAGGATAGAATTGCTGGCATTGAAAACATGTGTTTTAAAAATAGCCAAATACTATGATTATAAAGAAGATTCATTTCAATCGGATGTCTTTAGCAACGTAAGCGATGAACCATTGGACATGTATGTTGAAAATATTTTGAGATCAAATCATTGCTTGGCCCGTAAAATTCATTTAACTGATGATTTCTATAAAAGTGTGTACACTGATCCGGTTCTTGCATTTATTTCCAAGAAAAACAATACCGAAGATATAAATCAGTCCATGCCGGTTTTACTGTATTTGGATGCCAATGGGAGTTATTATGAAAATTATCACGGAGAAAGGTGTCCAATAAATAAAGGTAACGCTGAGATTTTTATCAAAGATGCAATAGTTTTCTATAGTCGGTTACAGGAAAATAAAGGCTTTAAAGCAATTTTTCAAGTTGCTTTTTCAAAAACCAATAGCTCATTATTGTCTGTTTTGGCGATTTTAATGATTTGCAGTGGAATTTTAGGACTGATTTTTCCATTAATGATTAAGTATATTGTAGCAAATATTGTTCCCTTCGGTTTAATTGAAGAATTATCGCAGATTTTAATATTGGTAATATTTTTGTCCATTGGCTTTGTTGGTATAAATATATCTTTAAATGTAATTATTAACATATTCAGTACGTCTAGAAGCGAAAAACTTCAAATTGCTTTATTTGATAAGATTTTAAACACATCAATAAAAGATCTAAAGTCTATTGAATTAGGAGATGTATCCAAAAAGATTATAAATAGTGATTATATAAAAAATTTTATAGTTAAGTTCTTTGAAATTTGTATATATTCTAATTTGGCAATTTTTAGTTTAATTTCCATGATTCTGTATGATAGCAATGTATCAAAAATTGCACTGTTTGTGATGCTGATTTTTCTAGTAATTTACAGTATTCTGATTGCTGTAAATTTAAAAAGTTTAGATAAATATAACGGCAATAAAGAAATTTTAAATGCAAAATTGAGACAGATAATAGAAGGGATAACCAGGATTAAAGTTACTAATACAGATCGTTATATAATTTCAAGGTATATGTCTAATTATACTCAATTGGTTTTACAAGAATATCAGTTGTTGCGTTATACATCGTTTCATCGAATATTGATAAGTTTGATTCCATTAAGCTTGTGTCTGTTTTTTTTGATTTTTAATACGAATACAAGTGACTCACAGCTCCCATCACTTTGCGGCTTTCTGACTGCTTTTTACTTTTTTCTAATAGGAATTTCTTACGCGTGTATTAGTCTATGGGCTGTATTACCGGTAAGATGGTTTTACAAAAGTATAATGCCCATTATTAATGCACAGGTTGAGAGTGGCATGAAGACAGAGTCACTTGATAAGTTTCTTGGAAATATAGAATTGTCACACGTTTATTTTCATTATCCAAATAGTGATGTGGATGTATTGAAGAACATTTCTTTGAAAATAGCAAGTGGGGAATTTGTTGCGATAGTAGGTGCATCAGGAGCTGGAAAATCCTCATTGGTGGATCTGCTGATAGGATTTTTTGCTCCTTCTCGAGGAGCAATTTATTATGATGACTTTGAACTTAAGGTATTAAATAAAACATCAGTTCGTAATCATATTGGAGTTGTGCTGCAGAAAAGTCAAATTGAAGAAACTTCAATTTTAGATAATATAGTTAAAGGTACGAATTTTGGATTAGATGAAGCTGAAAGAGTTTCCGATGTCGTCGGGTTAACTGAAGAGATATCTAAATTGCCTATGGGCTTTCATACGTTGGTTAGTAAGAGAAATTTATCCAAAGGGCAGCAGCAAAAACTGTTGATAGCTAAAGCATTAGTAGGAACTCCAAGTTTGATTATAATGGATGAGGCAACAAGTTCTCTGGATAATTATTCACAAAAAATAATTATGGAGAAAATATCAAAATTAAATTTAACAAGAATTGTTGTTTCTAATCGTTCATCTGTAGTAAGAGCTGCGGATAATATTTTTGTTATGCAGGAAGGCGTAATTGTTGCCGAAGGCAAATTCAAGGAACTTTATGAAAATTCAGAATTGTTTAAGAGTTTAATAAGTTAGTTGCTTACTTTACATTAAGCTTATAGATAATAATAGGATTAATTTTGATGTATAAGAATTTATTAATTGCAGCATTAACAATCAGTCTGTTCTGTGTTTTGTGTGTTAAATTGGATATCGTTGATTATGATTTAGGATTTAATCATGAATATAGAGAAGGTTTATTGTCAGACAGAATTGAAGCTGTAAATAAATCTCAAACTTTTAACTTGATCAATGTCTTATATGAAGATAATGTTTCTTATTATGTTGAAAACCAAGTGGCAGAAGGATTTGGAATTGTTGTAGATTATATAAATCACAAGGGAGGAATTGCAAACAAGAAAGTTTCATTACAAACCATAAAAGTTAAATATAATGATGAACAAGCCTACCTTGCTGAAATTCAAAATTCCTGTTCAAAAAAAGATATTGCAGTATGCGTTGCTCCTTATGGTTCTGCACTTATTCCTTCCGTAAGAACTTTAACACACTTTTCGGGCGTACCTTTGATTTCTCCATTAACTGTAAAGTCTGAAAAGCTTCCAAAGTTAGATGATGACAATTTTAGTTCGCTATTTTTACCGTTAAATGTATGGGTTTCTTCGTATTTAAAAGAAATAGAAGGAAAAAATATAAAAAAATTATTGATTATTAGCCCAGGCAGTAATACTTATGGGGATATTTTTAGTACTGCTCTGGAACGTTATAACAATCAGAATAATTCATTCGAGTGGCTTTTTAGAATAAATTATAATGGAGCATTAGATGATGATCTGGAGTATCAGTTAAAACTTCATTCAAGAGATTATAAATTTGACGCAGTATTTTTCGCAGGGAAATATAAAGATTTTGATGTTTTTAAGAATATTTTAAAGCAGCTTCAAATCAATATTCCTATTTATACAACTGATGAAATTTTGGTTCAGGACATTGAAAACGATAATTATGAATATGGTTTGTATGTCCCGTTTTACGAAATCAGATTAAATGTAGATGATGAATTCAAGGAATACTGGCTGAAGAATAAAGGGAAAGATGTAGACACAGGTGGGATGCTGGCTTATATGTTGCTTGATTTGGTCAAAAAGGGTATTGAACTGAATAATAACTTGTATGATCCGGTTAAATTAGTTGATTATGTTAATCAGAATGTTGATGAAATTTACTCCAATACGAAAAATTATGAAATAAATTTTGTTAAAAATAATTCAAAAAACAAGTAAATAATACGTTTAGCATACTTAATTTAAGTAAAGAAAATATTTGTGTGAACCGTGTTGTAGTTTTTTTTTGTTTGATCTATACTTTTGAAAAGTCTGGTAGTGTCTTTGTTGTAGACTATGCATTGTAAAAGAAGAGGTTATCAAATTAAAAATGGTTGATGCTGTAGTAAAATCAGGTAATCAGTTAATTCAGTATGATGGATTAGAAGCTTACATCAAGAAGATTAATGGTTTTCCTATGCTGTCAGCTGAAGAAGAACATGATTTGGCTGATAGATTACAAAAAACAGGTGATAAAGAAGCCGCTTATCGTTTGGTAATGTCTCATATGCGCTTTGTTGTGCATGTAGCCCGCGGATATTTGGGGTATGGGTTGCCTCTTAAGGATCTGATTCAGGAAGGATCTATAGGTTTGATGCAGGCTGTAAAGCGTTTTAATCCTGCAAGTGGTGTTCGCTTGGCAACATACGCTATTCATTGGATAAAATCTGAAATCCATGAATTTGTAATTAAAAACTGGAAATTGGTAAAAGTTGCTACGACTAAAGCTCAGAGAAAGTTGTTTTTTAATTTAAAAAAATATAAGAAGAATGTAGCATGGTTATCAAATGAGGATGTATCAAAAGTTGCCAAGGAGTTAGGTGTTACAGTAAAGGATGTAACAGATATGGAAACACGTATGGCTGCTTCTGATATATCATACGATTACAGTGAACCAGATGAAGACGGATTAAGTAAAGCCCCTGTTTTGTACTTGGAAGATAAAACTTCTAATTTTTCTGCAAAAATGGAGAATGCAAACTGGCAGGAAAATGCCCAAGATTCATTGAGAGATGCTCTAGACAAATTGGACGAAAGGTCTAGGTATATAATACAAAGAAGATGGCTTGATGTTGAAAAAGGCACTTTGCAAGAGTTGGCAAATCATTTCGGTGTCTCTGCTGAAAGAATTAGACAATTAGAAAATCAAGCAATCATTCAAATAAAAAAATTAATGCTCAATGCCGAGTAGTTGTTAAGTTGTTATTTTAGGTTTTATTTAGAGCCTTATGATTATACATAAGGCTCTAATGTTATTAATTATCTATCTTAATGCTTTGTTGTAAGGCAATATTCGGTTGTATTATTGCTTTATTAAAATATTTATTATTCGCTATCACAAACAATGTTAGTAATATGGTAAAAAGGTAAGAATGGAACATATAGAAATTCGTGGTGCAAGAACTCATAATTTAAAAAATATAGATCTTATTATTCCTAGGGATAAATTGGTGGTAATTACGGGATTGTCCGGTTCTGGTAAATCTTCATTGGCTTTTGATACTCTATATGCCGAAGGTCAAAGAAGATATGTGGAATCATTGTCACCTTATGCACGTCAATTTTTGTCCTTAATGGAAAAACCTGATGTAGATCATATTGAAGGCTTGTCTCCTGCTATTTCCATTGAACAAAAGTCAACTTCTCATAATCCAAGATCGACTGTCGGTACAATTACTGAAATTTATGATTATTTACGTTTATTGTTTGCCAGGGTGGGTGAAGCAAAATGCCCAAATCATGGATTGCCTTTGAAGGCTCAAACCATTTCTCAAATGGTTGACCAAGTAATGAAAATCACAGAAGGTGTAAAACTAATGATACTTGCCCCTGTGGTAAATGATCGCAAAGGTGAATATAAGCAGTTACTAAATGATTTATTATCAAGTGGTTTTACCAGGGCTAGAATTGATGGAAACATATATGATTTATCTGAACCTCCTCAGCTGGAACTTCGTAAAAAACATACAATTGAAGTGATAATAGATAGATTTAAAGTAAAACCTAGCATTCAGCAACGCATTGCAGAATCATTTGAAACCGCTTTGAATTTATCGGATGGCATAGTTTACGTTGATTATATGGATGATGAGGATAGACTTGTAAATGATAAGATGATTTTTTCAAACAAGTTTGCCTGTCCTATTTGTGGTTATTCTATAAAAGAGATAGAACCAAGAATGTTTTCGTTCAACAATCCTGCTGGCGCATGCCCGGATTGTGATGGTTTAGGTTCACGAGAAAGTTTTGATCCTAAAAAGATTGTTGCAGTTCCTGAAATATCCTTATCCAATGGTGCTATTAAGGGTTGGGATAAGCGATGTTATTATTACTATCAATCATTGCAGTGTGTAGCGAATCATTATAATTTTTCTTTGGATGTGCCTTTTAATGAATTAACAAAGGAACAACAAAATCTTCTTTTATATGGTACAGGATCCGAAGAAATTGATATGATTTTTTTGGGAAATAACGGAGAAACGCGAACAGCCAAGCGTCCTTTTGAAGGTATTATTAATAATATGGCGCGACGCTATAAGGAAACAGAATCATCATATATTAGAGATGATTTGAGTCGTTATTTAACAAGTTCTATCTGTAGTACTTGTCAAGGTAGCAGGTTGAATGAGGCTGCTCGCAATGTATATATTGATGATGTTAATATTCCTAAGGTTGTTAACATGTCTATCAGTGAAGCTCATTCATTTTTCATGGGTTTGGAATTCAGCGGACAAAAACAGAAGATCGCGGAAAAGGTTTTAAAAGAAATCAGAGAACGTTTAGGGTTTTTAGAAAATGTTGGACTAAATTATTTGAGTTTGGCAAGAACTGCAGAAACTCTATCGGGTGGAGAGGCTCAGAGAATTAGATTGGCTAGTCAGATCGGAGCTGGTTTAGTAGGTGTTATGTATGTTTTGGATGAACCAAGTATTGGTTTGCATCAAAGAGATAATTCCAAACTATTGGATACTTTATTTCATTTAAGGGATATAGGTAATAGTGTAATTGTGGTTGAACACGATGAAGATGCTATGCGTGCGGCTGATTATTTAGTTGATATTGGACCAGGTGCTGGTGTTCATGGCGGCAAGGTGATTGCGGCAGGTACTCCTGATTCTGTAATGAAAGATGAAAAATCCATAACTGGGGCTTATTTATCAGGACGGAAGTACATCGCTATCCCTAAAAATCGAATGCCTCCTAGAGGTCAGTGGCTAACTATTTATGGTGCTAAAGGTAATAATTTAAGAGATGTTGATTTAAAAATTCCAGTAGGATTAATGACTTGTGTTACGGGAGTTTCTGGTTCAGGTAAATCCACATTAATAAATGAGACTTTGTATAAAATAGCCTTTATGGAATTGAATGGCGGTAAAAACGCTGTACCTGCTCCATATGATAAAATCGAAGGAATTGAATATTTTGATAAAGTAATTGCAATAGATCAGTCTCCAATAGGAAGAACACCAAGGTCTAATCCCGCTACATATACTGGAATTTTTACAACTATTAGAGATTTATTTGCTGCAACTGAAGAGTCAAGAGCTCGCGGATACACATCAAGCAGATTTTCCTTTAATGTTAAAGGAGGTCGTTGTGAAGCCTGTGAAGGAGACGGTGTAATAAAAGTCGAAATGAATTTCTTGCCTGATGTGTATGTACCTTGTGATGAATGTCATGGACAAAGATTTAACAGGGAAACGTTGGAGATTAAGTATAAAGGTAAGAATATCAATGATATTTTGAACATGTCTGTTGAAGAAGCTTTGGAATTTTTCAGTTCTATACCTGTACTGAAAAGCAAGTTGCAGACTTTGGTTGATGTAGGTCTGTCATATATATCGCTAGGTCAGTCTGCCACAATGCTTTCAGGTGGAGAAGCACAAAGAATAAAATTAGCAAAAGAATTATCGAGAAAGGAAACATCAAGAACGTTATATATTTTGGATGAACCTACCACGGGCTTGCATTTTCAAGATGTTGACATGTTACTTAGTGTGTTGAAAAAATTAAGAGATAAGGGTAATACGATAGTTATCATTGAACATAATTTGGATGTAATTAAAACAGCAGATTATATTGTGGATTTAGGCCCGGAGGGTGGAAACGGCGGTGGTTTGATAATAGCAACTGGAACTCCGGAAGAAATATGTCAAAAATATCAAAAAGAATCCTACACTGCCCAATACTTGACTGCAGTACTAGAAAAAGGTCACTATGAATAGGAAAAGTATATAGCAGTTAAAATATTTTGATAAAGATCCTATAAGATCCTTTAAAATATAGTAAAATATGGTATGGACTGTTTGGTTTTTTTATTTACCAAAGTATTATAAATAACAGATAATTGATTATAAGTAGGTTTGTATGCCTTTGCCATTAACAAAGCAAGATTTTAAGAAATACTTATACGCTGATGCTGAGACTAGGTATGACTTTTTTGTTAAAAGAGTGAAACAAGAATTGCAGTTTTGGGTTGTGCGTAATGCTGATACTAAGGATATTATCTTTACAGAAGATGAAGAAACTCAGACTATAACTATTCCGGTTTGGCCGCATCCTGATTTTGCTATGGAGTTTACAAAAGATAATAATATTTCGAACTGCGAAGCTAAAGAATTATCATTGGTTAAATGGATGGCAAATTGGGTTCCAAAGTTAGATGAAGTTAGCATTGAAATTGCGGTTTTCCCTACAGGTGCTGGAGAATGTGTAACAATTGAAGCGAAGGAATTTACTGAAGAAATAGATCCAGATGTTTTATAGGTTAATGTCATATTAAAATCGTCTGATCATAGTTGAATATTTATAATAAAAACCCCGTTATTAATCGTGATGATCAATAACGGGGTTTGTGTTGTTGATATATTCTTTTAAAGCCTTAAAGATAAATCCCCAATTAAGAAAGTTTCTTGCATACCTTTGGGGTTTTCAATGATTAGAGAACCAATGTCATTAACTCCTCGTTCAATTCCATTAGCGATGGTTTTCCCTGATATTTTATCAACCAATTTGATTTCACATCCATAAAAAAGATCATGCGAGTTCCATTCGGATCTTAGTAAAGAAAATCCATGTTTTTCAAAATATGAGAATAATTTGCGATATTCATTTATTAATTTTATCGCCAGTTCGTTGCGAGAAATATATTTATTACAAACCTGATCCAGTGTTATTGCCGAAATATCTTTTTGGTTTGATAAAGAATTAGAAGTAATTACGTTTATTCCTGTACCGATAACTACCTTAAATCCATTGTTTTGGGTGGTTCGTGATTCTATTAGTATTCCCGCCAATTTTTTTTGGTTAACATAAATATCGTTTGGCCATTTTAATCCAATATTTTTGATACCAAATTGTTCAAGAACTTTTACAGTGGCCAGCCCTACAGCAAGGCTTAATCCTGTAATTGCTCTGTTAAATTCCCAATACATACTTAAAATTATCTGACAACCAAAAGGCGAAATCCAAGTTGTTCCACTTCTGCCTACACCATGGGTTTGTGTTTCAGCGAGAATGCATGAACCTTTATGAAAAGTATCTAAATATGTGAGCATGTAACTGTTTGTTGAGTCAATCATGTCAAACAATTTAGTATGAACTCCTCCTGTTCCCTGATTAATTAAATCTTCATCAAGAAGTTCAATGCTATATGGAAGTGAGTACCCTTTACCTCTTACTATATAAATATCTACGCCAAAATTTACTAATTCATTTATGTATTTCCTGATAGTGGTCCTTGACGTGTTTAGTATTTCACCAAGTTCGTTTCCGGAATGATATTTCCCATCACTTAAACATTTTAAAATGATTCTGTATTTATTGAAAAGGTGTCTCATAATTGTCCTAATGATATTTCGCCATTACTTCCATAAATACGTATTTCTGGTTCTAAATCAATTTCAAATTTAACTTTAACTGATGAAATAATGTATTTAGCCAGGTTGACAATATCTAGTGGTGTTGCTTGACCTTTGTTTACAATAACTAAAGCCTGTTTTTCATAGACTTTAGCATCGCCAATACAGAAACCTTTTAATCCGCATTGATCAATTAGCCATCCTGCTGGTATTTTATATCGTTCATTATCTTGTTTATAAAATGGTATATTAGGGTATTGCTTGAAAAGTTTATTAAAGAATTCTGCCGATACTATAGGATTTTTAAAAAAGCTTCCAGCATTTCCAAGTACGGCAGGATCGGGCAATTTGTTTTTGCGCGCTCTTATTACTTCGTCATACACTTCTTTAGGCGTTAAATTTTTCTTGTTTTTCAGTGAGAAAAGTGGTGCATAATCCAATAATGGTTGCCATGATTTAGATAATTTTAGAGAAACAGAAGTGATAATATAATTATTTTTCCATTTGGTTTTAAAATTACTTGTTCTATAGCCAAAATCACACTGTTCATTGGAAATCGAAATATTGTTGCCTTCCTTGTCAATTACATTTATATGATCACATAATTGATTGAATTCCAGTCCGTATGCACCAATATTTTGTACAGGTGCGGCACCGCATGTTCCTGGGATTAAAGCAAGATTTTCCGAACCTCCGATTCCTTTATTAACCATTGTCGTAACTAATTCGTGCCACCTGGTGCCGGCAAGAGCTGTAACAATGTAATGAGAAGAATTTTCATCAATTTCTATACCTTTATTTTGAGTTATACCAACAATTCCATGATAGTCCTCTGTTAATAGAATATCAGAACCTCCACCTATAAGAATTTTATTCGTGCTAATTTTTTGGAATCTGGCATAGTCATCTTCCGTAGCCAAAAAAAGTAATTCTTTGCATTTTACGTCTAAATTAAAGGTATTAAATTGTTTTAGACTTTTCATTATCAGCCTTTTATTCTTGTTATATTACATCCAAGGTTGCTTAATTTTTCTTCGATATGTTCGTATCCGCGATCGATATGATAAATACGGTCAACTACGGTTTCGCCTTTTGCAATTGCGCCAGCTAAAACTAAACTGGCTGATGCTCTAAGGTCTGTTGCCATAACTTGGGTTCCTGACAAGAAAGGAACATCGTAGCAAATTGCCGTGTTACCCTTTAACTCAATATGAGCACCCATTCGATTTAATTCCGGTACATGCATAAATCTATTTTCGAAGATATTTTCCTGAATTATTGCTTGTCCCTGAGCAATAGCATTTAACAATGTGAATTGTGCCTGCATATCCGTAGGGAATCCTGGATAGGGTTCAGTAGTAATGTTTACTGGATAAAGAGTTCTTCCAGTCATGTCCAATTCAATTGTATCTTTTGTTGTGGTTACTAATGCTCCAGCCTCTCTGAGTTTATCAATAACTATTTCTAAAAGCGTAGGATCAGTATTTAAGCATTTTATATGACCGCCAGATATTGCTGCACCAACTAAAAAAGTACCTGTTTCAATTCTATCTGGTTGTACTCGATAATCACAGCCCTTTAGACTGTTAACGCCGGTTATTGTAATTGTGCTGGTTCCAAATCCTGTGATTTGTGCCCCCATTTTATTTAGGAAGTTGCATAAATCTACAATTTCTGGTTCTCTGGCCGCATTATCTATTACTGTGATGCCTTTGGCTAAAACTGCGGCCATAACAAGATTTTCTGTTCCTGTCACTGATACCGTATCCATATATATACGGTTGCCTACCAATCTTCCAGAATTAACCTTTGACTTAATGTATCCTCCTTCCACAATAATATCTGCGCCGAGAGATTCAAGTCCTTTAATATGCAGATCCACTGGTCTTGCCCCTATTGCACATCCTCCAGGCAAGGAAACTTCTGCTATGGATAATTTGGTTGTTAATGGACCAAGAGCCATAATAGAGGCCCTCATGGTTTTTACAAGATCATACGGAGCAATATGGTTGCTTACTCTGCCTTCTATGTAAACATCATTACCAACTTGTTCGCATTTCTTTCCTGCAAGAGTAAGTAATTTGATTGTAGTACTAACATCTTTTAGTTGAGGTACATTTGTAAATTTAATTTTTTCATCACAAAGAATAGATGCAAAAAGCAAAGGAAGTGCAGTATTTTTTGCACCTGAGATAGTAACAGTTCCTTTTAATGGAGTGCCACCTATTATTTTAAATTTGTCCATAAATTACTTAATTTTGATATAGTTGGTAACGTTATAAATGTTTATAAGTTGAGTTAATTGCTGGGGAACATTGTAGCATACAAGGTCTTCGTTTCTTTGTTTGCAAGCCTTTACCCATTTGATTAAGAATGCGACTGCAGAAGAATCCACAGTCTTTACATTCTTGAAATCAACTTCATTTTCTAAAAACCACCGAGTGTGGATTTTTGATTTCCATAAGGAACTTATGCACTCGTGGTTTAGTATTGAATGATCGATATTAATCATAAAAATTTCTATTTTGCTTTATTATCCACTTTTAATTCATGATTTTCTAACTGGCTGCAAACTTCATCAATACCATATTTGCTGATTAAATTACTGAATTCAGCTTGTTTTGAAGAAAGGAGACTGATACCTTCTGCAACCAAGTCATAAACTTTCCATTCGCCTGTTTTGTTGTTTTTTCTCAATTTAAATAAAACAGTATATTTTTGCTGATCTGCAGTTTTTACTAGTACTGTTACGATTGCATTTTTTTCTTCTTGCTGTACCTTTTTATCAATTTCTATTGTTTGCTCATTATATTTGCCTACAGCTGAAGCATAGGTATCAATAATGTATGTTTCGAAAGCTTTTACAAATCTTGCTCTTTGCTGTTCGTTTGTATCGCTGATGCTAGGTCCTAAAACCTTGAATGAAGCGTACTTGATATCCACATAAGGCATAAGATCTTGCTTGATTAAATCCTTAACCTTGTTTGGATTATTTTGAATTTCTGTTTTCATTTCCTTTAGATGAGGAAATAGTTGATTAGCTGATTGTTCAATAACTGAATAAGGATTAGATAAATCAACAGCAAAAGAGGGTGCGCTTACTGCAAACGCACTGCATAAAAATACTGTAGCTAATAATTTTTTTAACATGTTTTTTTACCTCTAAAAATATTACTCGGTTTTTGAATTACTATTGTTTATGCTATAAAGGAATTTCCCTAAAAGCTCTTCCAACACAATTGCAGAATCTGTCATTGATGTTACACTG
The DNA here is from genome assembly GCA_902761645.1 of uncultured Aeromonadales bacterium. Lineage (GTDB taxonomy): Bacteria > Pseudomonadota > Gammaproteobacteria > Enterobacterales > Succinivibrionaceae > UBA2804. Next base: position 107,695 of record CACWLF010000001.1, read on the forward strand.
CCGTCGGTTAGATAAATTGGATTGCCGTCATCATCCATGCTGGCAAAATCTGGCTTAACACCCAAATACTGTTCACCTAATAAACCTGACGTTAGAATTGAGAATGTGGAATCTTCTCCAATATTGCTGTATTTCTTATCAATTTTCATGTCAACAATAGGTTGTAGAGTTTTGGGATCAATATAAATATCTGAAACCTGACCTATCACAACTCCGCCTAATTTTATAGGAGAACGAACCTTTAAACTGCCTATATTTGAAAATTTTCCGTGTATTGTGTAGTATTCCGAGCTTCCTGATGACAACGTTAAACCTGCAACTTTTAATGCCAGAATAACAGCAGCAACTATACCAGCGGCAAGAAAAATTCCTACTAAAAATTCAAGTGTTCTAAAATTCATTCATTAATTCCTTAATTAAACATTAAAGCGGTTAGCACAAAGTCTAAACCTAAAACTATTAGAGAGGAATATACAACTGTATTCGTTGTCGCTTTACTTAATCCTTCTGAAGTTCTTTCACAATTATAACCATTAAAAACAGCAATCCAAGTAACTATGAAAGCAAAGACCAAACTTTTTATTGAGCCTTGCACAATGTCTTTATAGATTTCTACAGAAGCTTGGGTTCCAGTCCAAAATGTTCCTTCGTCTATGCCTAACCAATCCACTCCTACCATCTTGCCACCATAAATGCCTACTACGTTAAACAATAGTGTTAGTATCGGCAAAGATATTACGCCTGCCCAGAATCTTGGAGATATTACCCTTCGAAGCGGATCGATCGCCATCATTTCCATGCTGCTCAGTTGGTCTGTGGTTTTCATTAATCCTATTTCAGCTGTTAGTGCTGAACCTGCTCGTCCTGCAAATAATAACGCCGATACAACAGGTCCCAATTCTCGTAACAAAGATAATGCCACCAACGGTCCAAGACTGGCCTCTGCTTTAAAATTAACTAAAACATTATATCCTTGTAACCCAAGGACCATTCCAATAAATAAACCTGAAACAATAATTATTAGGATTGACTGAACACCAACTACATAAAGCTGTTTAACAAGCAGTGGAAAATGTTTACGAAATTGAGGTTTACCGATTAGTGCCTGATATAATTTTATTGTTGCTTTTCCTAAAGTGGAAAAGAAGTTGATACCAAATGCACCAAGATTAAAAATAGGTTTTAGTAGGAACATCTTTATAAATCCTCAAAGTAATCTTTTGCTGGATAGTGAAAAGGCACCGAGCCATCTGGTAATCCGTGAATAAACTGGTAAACATCAGGATCCCTATTTTCTTTAATTCCTTGTGGAGTGCCTGAAGCTAAAATTTTGGTGTTGGCAATAATATATACATAATCAGCGATGCTCAAAACTTCATCCACATCATGAGAAACTATTATTGATGTTATACCCAAAGTATCATTCAGCTGTTTAATTAATTTCAAAAGTACAGCCATTGTGATTGGATCCTGTCCCGTAAACGGTTCATCATACATAATGAGCTCTGGATCAAGTGCTATAGCCCTGGCAAGAGCTGCTCTTCTTGCCATACCTCCTGACAGTTGTGCAGGCATTTTATCACAAGCACCTCTTAATCCAACGGTTTCCAATTTCATTAATGCAAGAGACCTTATTAGCTCATTTGGGAGCTTTGTATGTTCTTTTAATGGATAAATAACATTGTTTAAGACCGACATGTTAGTAAATAAGGCTCCGTTTTGGAACAGCATACTCATTCGTTTACGTAGCTGAAATAATTTGGCACGGCTTAATTTGGAAATATCAATTTTTTGATCGTTTTCAATTTTGTATAAAATTGAGCCGCTCTGAGGCTTTAATTGCCCTCCTATTAGGCGTAGCAGTGTAGTTTTGCCAGTACCACTTGGACCCATGATTGCGGTAATTTTCCCCTTGGGAATTGTTAAGGAAACATTATCATAAATAATATGTTTTCCCCTGGAAAAAGTTACATTTTCTAAAGTTATTAAATTTAGTCTACCTTGTGTATCTGGTTGCATAAACTGTTATCCGTTTTTTTGTATATAATATGTTCGAATGCCACACTACTTGCAATTGTCTATTGTGCCACAATCTGTGACAAAAATCACGATCTAATGTTTCATGATTTTTGTAGATGGATTGCAGTTAACAATTGTTGTTGCCCTACGAAGAAAATACCAAATAATCACTTCATTTTTTAAATTCAATTTGCTCTTCTTATCGTGTATACTCTCTAACAAAATGTTTAAATCATCATAAATTTCATTTACTTTGGCAATGAGTTCATCCTTAAAACTGAACGTTACTATTTAAATGATATGCAAGTTAGAAAAAATAGTTTTTTTACCTTATAATATAATCAACTACGTGAGTTTGGATTATTAAAATGCAAAATAGTTCCTTTCAAGAAACAGGTTTAAGAGTTTTACACGAAGAAATTAATGCTCTGAAAGCTATAGAACCATTCATAAATGATCAGTCGTTTGCATTGGCGTGTCAATACATACTAGATACAACCGGAAAAGTTATAGTGATGGGAATGGGAAAATCTGGTCATATTGGTTCCAAGATAGCCGCTACATTAGCGTCCACAGGAACTCCCTCGTTTTTTGTACATCCGGCGGAAGCTGCCCATGGTGATTTGGGTATGATTTCCAAAGAAGACTTGGTAATTGCTATTTCAAATTCAGGAGAAAGTTCGGAGATCCTTGTTTTAATTCCGGTTCTTAAAAGATTGGGTATAAAACTTGTTTGTATAACCGGTCATAAGGATTCCACTATGGCGCAGGAAGCCGATGTACATCTTTGCATTCATGTTCAGCAGGAAGCTTGTCCGTTGAATTTAGCTCCTACTTCCAGTACAACTACAACATTGGTAATGGGCGATGCCATAGCAATTGCTCTTTTGGAAGCTAGAGGCTTTTCTGCCAATGATTTTGCCATGAGTCACCCAGGTGGAACTTTGGGGAAAAAATTGTTGTTGAGAGTTTCGAGTTTAATGCATGTGGGCGAAGAATTGCCTTGTATTGACAAAAATGTGTCAATTAAAACAGCTTTATTTGAAATTACCTCAAAAGGTTTAGGCATGGTAGCCGTTGCAAATGATGACAAAACTTTATATGGTGTATTCACTGATGGTGATTTGAGAAGGATTATAGATAGAGATGTATCATTAGATACTCCTGTAAAGGATGTTATCAAGCAAGGTTGCGTTTCTGTAAGACCCGAAATGCTTGCAGCTGAATCTTTAAATATCATGCAGATCAAAAAGATTAATGGTTTGGTTGTTGTAGATGCATCCAATAGGATTTTAGGCGTATTCAATATGCACGATTTATTGAGAGCAGGCGTTTTTTAATTATGGTAAAGACAACATATCATGAAATCTCTGATGAATTATTTAATAAGTTTAAAAAAATTAAGTTAATAATTTCAGATGTTGATGGTGTTTTATCGGATGGAAAAATCTACCTTACTGAAAGTGGGGATGAAATAAAATCTTTTAATGTAAAGGATGGTTGCGGTATTGTTTCAATTCTGAAACAAGGTATCGAGTTTGCAGTTATAACGGGACGTTTTTCTAATTTGTTGCAAAAAAGAATGTCTGGATTAAATGTGAAATATGTTTATCAGGGAGTAAAGGATAAGGTGGATTCATACAACCACCTAATCAGTAAATTACAGCTAACACCGGAAGAAACCTTGTACATCGGTGATGATGTGATTGATCTTCCTATATTAGCTTTAGTAGGAGTAAGTGTAGCTGTGCATGATTCTCATCCTTTACTACTTAGTGAGGTTGATTTGATTACGCAAAATCCAGGTGGAAGTGGTGCAGTGAGAGAAATAACCGATATAGTACTTCAAGCGCATGGAAATTTATCAGTTAAAGAGGTCTCAATTTAAATGAAAACAGGAACTTTTTTTTTACTGATTCTTTTGATGTTTTTAATATCATCCATATTTTACTATATAGCTATACATAGTTCTTCCGAGCAGGAATCTCCTAACAAGGAATACAAGCCAAGTATTATAGGTAAAATGATTAAAGGCAACGTTTATGGTGAAACTGGTATTAAGGAATATGTGTATACCGCTAAGCAGTCCGAGTTCTATAAGATAGCGGATGTTACCCGTTTCTCTGAGCCTTATGTATTGGCGTTTAATGTTGACGGCAGTACCCAAAAGTGGGAAATTCAATCGCAGGAGGGGATGTATAATACAAACGATTCACTCTCTCTGTATAATGATGTGAAAATTGCCACTTTTAAAATGGATGAGATAAGTAAAAATGAGGAAAAGAATGTAGAAATTTTTACCTCATATTTAGAATTGGATTTAGATACCAAAGATGTTAGAACAGATCGTCAAGTTGATATGTTTGATAAAGCTTTATCAGAAAATCATGGTAAGTTTTTGGAAGGAAATATTGATACTAATCAGTATCATTTGAGTGAGGATTGTCATGCAATTATACAACCAGCGGATTTTGAAAATGTTGACAAAAAATAGATTATGTCTGTTTATTTTTATGGGTTTTATTTGTGGTGCCGCAAGTGCATTGCAGTCTGATTTCAAAGAAATGATAACTATAGATTCTGACAAACAGTTTGCAGATGTTGACAATGATCATGTAATTTTTACCGATAATGTGGAAATACATCAGGGAACAATTTATATTAAAGCAAGCAAGGTGGAAGTATTTCGCGAAAATCCTAATAAAAAAGGTCAGCATACTAAGTTAATTGCTTATGGAACCAAAGATAATTTGGCCGTTTATGAACAGACTATGGATGATGGCGAAAGAATCCATGCTGAGGGTATTACACTTAGCTACGATGTTTCCATTAAGGAAATAATTGTAGAAGGAAATGCGTATGTTAAAAAACAGGATAATACTATTAGAAGTGATAAAGTTACTTATGATATGAATAAAGGGCATATGGTTGCAACTGTAAAAACAGGGCAGGTTCGTACAATGTTAATGCCAGATCAGCTGGAAGATAAGGATAAAAAGAAATCAAAAGAAAATAAAGATCAAAAACAAATGAAAGAACCAGAAAATAAGGGACAGACTAAAACTAAAAAATAGTTTTTCTGTTTTAATTTTGTCTTGAACAGTGTTTGATAAGTGGTGTGATAGTGAACATTCCAGTATATGGTTGTGTGATAGTCCTTACAATCTAGTATAGCGATATAATATATACTAGGGCTAAGTTAACTTGGCATGTTTAGCTTAAAAGTAGATGGAAGAGATAAGATATTTAATATGACTAAACTTGTAGCGAAAAATTTAAGAAAAGTTTACAAAGATAGGGAAGTTGTTAAAAATGTAAGTTTGGATGTTTCTTCCGGACAAATTGTTGGATTACTGGGAGCGAATGGAGCCGGCAAAACAACTTCTTTTTACATGATTGTGGGAATTATTGCAAATAATGGCGGTCAGGTTTTTATTGACGATTGTGAAATAACTGAATTGCCAATGCATCAAAGGGCTAAGTTTGGCTTGGGATATTTGCCTCAGGATGCTTCAGTTTTTCGCAAGTTAACTGTAGAGGAAAACTTGTTGGGTGTTTTGGAATTAAATACAAAACTTTCCAAAAAGCAAAGAATTGAAAAAGTTAATAAAATATTGGAAGAATATCATATTGATCATATAAGAAATAGTTTAGGTATGAGTCTGTCAGGTGGAGAAAGGCGAAGAGTGGAGATAGCTCGATCTTTGGTATTGGATCCGAAGTTCATACTTTTAGATGAACCTTTTGCTGGTATTGATCCGAAATCCGTAAAAAATATAACTGATATCATACTTGGACTGAGAGATCGAGGAATCGGCGTATTGATAACAGATCATAATGTTAGAGAAACACTCGCTGTTTGTGAGGTTGCTTATATTGTTGATGACGGTGCTGTAATCGCATCTGGTACACCGGAGCAGGTAATTTCAAATCAAGATGTAATTCGCAAATATTTAGGATCTGACTTTAAACTCAAATAGAAAGGATATTTAAGAAATATGGCTTTATCTCAAGGGTTGGTTCAAAAATTATCAACTAATTTAGCAATGACTCCACAATTGCAACAGGCTATTAGATTGTTGCAATTGTCAACTGTTGAGCTAGAACAAGAGATTCAAAAGGCCGTGGAGGAAAATCCTTTATTGGAGTTTGATGATGATAATCAGGAATTGGCTCAGAATAATTTGGAAAAAAATGTTCAAAGTGGTGACGATTACAGTTTCACCGGAGATAATTCAACTGATAGTTCCGATTTGCAGGTCAATGATAGCCTGACTGCTTTAGAGTCAAGCAATTTACCACAGGAAAATGATGCTCCTTTGGATACATCATGGGAAAATACAAACTGGGAGGAAGGTCTTTCTTCTTCACATCGAGTATCGTCTTCTTTAATGGATGATAGTGAATTCGATTATCAGGGGGAAACTGTTGAATCTTTGAAGGATCATTTGCTTTGGCAATTGAATTTATCTCCATTTACTAAAACTGATATAGCAATAGCCAAGGCTGTGATAGATGCCATAGATGATAATGGTTATTTAACAGAGGATACCAATTCATTAATTATTGCTGCAAAAAATTTGTTAATTGAACAAAAAATTGAAGAAGAAAATCTTGATTATGACGAACTTGAGCTTGATGACGAATTGAACAGAATAGATATAGATGAATTGGATATCAAAGTTGTAATTACTAGAATTCAGCATTTTGAACCGGTAGGTGTTGCTGCAAGAAATATGCAGGAGTCCCTGAAGATACAATTGGAACAGTTACATAAAGATGATCCATATTATGAAAAAGCGTTGGATGTTATAACTAATTATATTGATCTTTTGGGGGTTAAGGATTATCGTACATTGCAGCGTAAAGCTGGCGTGAATGAAGAAGATTTACGCAGTATACTTAAGTTAATCAAGAGTTTGGATCCAAGTCCTGGGGCTCAATATTTCAATGATAATTCCCAATATGTCAAACCGGATGTTATAGTTAGAAAGGTTAAAGGCAAGTGGCTTGTTGATTTAAATCCGGAATGTTCGTTTAAATTACGAGTAAATCAAACTTATGCTGATATGGGAAGTAGTTGCTCATCAAATGATGTTCAGTATATCCGCTCTCATGTAAATGAAGCAAAATGGCTAATTAAAAGTTTAGAAACCAGAAATGAAACTTTACTGAAAGTTGCTCAGTGTATTGTAAATTATCAGGAAGATTTTTTAGAGTATGGACCTGAAAAAATGAAACCTCTAATTTTGAGTGTTGTAGCCCAGGAGGTTGGAGCACATGAGTCAACAATTTCTAGGGTAACGACTCAAAAATACATGCATACACCAAGGGGTATTTATGAGTTAAAGTATTTCTTTTCAAGTCATGTTGGAACAGATATGGGGGGTGAGTGTTCTGCCACAGCAGTACAAGCGAAAATCAAAAAATTAATTTCTCAAGAGAATCCTAGAAAACCATTATCGGATAGTGCTATAGCAGAAATATTAACTCGCGATGGCATTATTGTCGCCAGAAGAACCGTAGCAAAATACCGCGAATTCATGAATATTCCTACATCCAGCCAAAGAAAACAATTTTGAGATCTGTGTAGGATAAATATCTCAATATGATCAATTAATGTGAACATAGATCTAACTATTTTTATTTAGTTGCGCTATTATAACATTAGGTAGCACAGTTTGTTGTGCTAGCCTGGGTGGTTTGATAACAATAATTATAAAAAATAAGGATAATGCGTATGCAAATTACAGTTAAAGGTCATAATGTAGAAGTAACTCAAGCTTTAAATGATTATGTAAATGAAAAGTTTACAAAAAAAATTGATAGACAATCCGATGGAATTAAGGCTATTCAAGTTACGCTATCTGTGGAGAAGACAGAGCAGAAAGCAGAAGCTGTTATCGATGTGGTAGGTGATACATTCCATACTGAAGCGGTTGAACAAGACTTATATGCAGCAATTGATGTATTGTTGGATAAAGTTATGCGTATAATCGTTAAACACAAAGAAAAATTGCAAAAATAGTATTGCATTATGCTTATCGAAAAAATATTAACTCTTCAATGTGTAAGAGCCAATTTTGATTGTTTAAGCCGAAAAAAAGTCTTGGAACTAATTAGTAAAATAGCTGCTAGTAGGTTAGATGATGATCCACAGCAGCTTTTTGATCGTTTGTATGCAAGAGAAAGACTGGGTAGCACAGGAATTGGTAATCAAGTAGCTATTCCTCATTGTGCTTCAAAAAAAGCAAATGAAATGATTGCTGTTTTGGTAACTCTTTCCAATCCTGTAGATTTCAGTGCTTTAGATAATATACCTGTTGATGTTTTTTTTGCTTTATTCTATCCTCTTGGATCGGAGGTCTACTATGATTGTTTAGAAGAAATCAGTAAGATCCTGGATGATAAAGAGTTGGTCAAGTTATTGAAATCAGCAACAAGCGATGCTGATTTATATGATAAAATTGTTCGTCGTGCGTAATATTGTATAAATTTTCTCAATTGAGTAATGAGATTTGAAATGGAATTGGTAATTGTTAGCGGAAGATCTGGTGCAGGCAAAACCGTTGCTTTGAGATGTATAGAAGATTTAGGTTACTATTGCGTTGATAATTTGCCTGTTGTCTTATTACCTAACTTGGTAGAGGTATCTAAGGGTAAATATGAAAGAATAGCTGTTAGCATTGATGTTCGCAATTTACCAACTGATCCGAATTCAATTCATGAAATACTTCAGACCATACAGCAGCTCGATGAACTTAAAGTTGTAAGTTTATTTATTGATGCAGATGACGCAATTCTGATAAAAAGATATTCTGAGACACGAAGAATACATCCTTTAACTAAGTTGGGAAATTTTTCTTTAGAACAAGCTATCAAGCATGAGTCGAGTTTGTTGGCTCCACTGTCGTCATATACGGATTTGCGTATTGATACGGGTAATTTGAATATATACAACCTAAGCGAAATTATTACTACAAGGTTGTTGGGACGAAAATCCAAGGAACTGGTTATTGTTATTGAATCCTTTGGTTTTAAAAACGGAAATCCAAAGGATGCTGATTTCGTGTTCGATGCTAGATTCCTTCCTAATCCACACTGGGTTCCAAAGTTAAGGGCTCTTACAGGTTTGGATGATGGTGTTATTGAATTTTTAAAAACAAAAGAATCTGTCCTTGAATACATTAATCAGATTGATGTATTTATCAATAATTGGTTACCACAGATAGAAAGAAATAATCGCAGTTATTTAACAATTGCTATAGGTTGTACAGGTGGACAGCATAGATCTGTATTTATCGCCGAACAACTAGTGGAAAGATTAAAGAATCGAAATAAAACTGTTCAAGTTAGACATTTGGCGTTAGAAAGTCTTTTAAAGATTAATAAAAACAAGTAGTAATTTATATAAATTTTCTTTTTAATTCATGTATTATTAATTTAATAATACATTGTGATCTATATCGTATTTAAATTATAAAATGATATATAATTTAATCAAATAGATTGTTATCTAATCATATATAGCGTAAATATATTCATTTTTTATTTTATTTGTACAAGGTCAGAGATCTTATGTTGCATAAATGAAATTTTTAAACAATCTTTTTAAAGGTTATTCAGATGAGCATGTTTCTCTGGTGACTAAGAAGTATTACTTTGAGCACATTAGGTAATAAGTTATATAGTTTATCAAGGAATAAATGTTCGTATAGTCTTAAAGTCAATCCGGTAAAATGGGTTGACTTTGTTTTTGTCGTTATATGAGAGGATTAATATGACTATCCAGAGAACATTTGGCGGTGTTGAAAAAAGAAATAGATTTTTTAATTTCCTATTCCAAAATGTAAAAAAGATAAAATTAAATAATAACTTGACTTAAGTCATATTTCATTATATGATTCAGTGCCTTTATTTGTAAGAAGGTAAATTTTTTTTTTAACAGTGTATTTTAGGAGCTTTTTTAATGGCAACTATAAACCAACTAGTACGTAAGCCTCGTGTTAGAAAGGTAACCAAGTCTGCAGTTCCTGCATTGGCTGGCTGCCCTCAGAAACGTGGTGTTTGTACTCGTGTGTATACTACAACTCCAAAGAAACCGAATTCAGCAATGAGAAAGGTTTGCCGTGTTCGTTTAACAAATGGTTTTGAAGTAACATCTTATATTGGTGGTGAAGGTCATAACCTTCAGGAACACTCTGTTGTGTTAATTCGTGGTGGTCGTGTTAAGGACTTGCCAGGTGTTAGATATCATACCATCCGCGGTTCATTGGACTGCGCCGGTGTTAAAGATCGTAAACAGGGTCGTTCAAAGTATGGTGTTAAGAAGCCTAAGGCTTAATGGTTCCCCATTAAGTAAGGCCAAACATCGTATCTTTTTATTAATTTAGTTTTGGGTAAAACCTGAAGTTTAAGAGGAATAGAAATGCCTAGACGTCGTGAAGTCGGTCAACGCAAAATATTGCCTGATCCAAAGTTTGGTTCAGAATTATTAGCAAAATTTATTAATGTGGTAATGGTAGACGGTAAAAAGTCCGTTTCTGAAAGCATTGTTTACGGTGCTTTAGATATCATTGCTGATAAGAAAGATAAAAGTCGTGATGATTATCCTCAAGTTTTATCAATTTTTGTTGAAGCTTTAGATCATATTCGTCCTACTGTCGAAGTTAAGTCTCGCCGTGTTGGTGGTTCAACTTACCAAGTTCCTGTAGAAGTTCGTCCTGCTCGTAGGGATACTTTAGCAATGAGATGGTTAGTAGAAGCAGCTCGTAAACGTGGAGAAAAGTCAATGGCTCAACGTTTGGCAGGTGAGTTATTGGATGCTTCAGACAATAAAGGTAGCGCAGTTAGAAAGCGTGAAGAAGTTCATCGTATGGCTGAAGCTAATAAAGCTTTTGCTCACTATCGTTGGTAGAATAATAACTACATTGCATGGTTGTAGTTTACAATCATGCTTTGTTATATGAATAAGAGGAAATCATAGTGGCTCGTGAAACCCCTATAGAATTGTACCGTAACATCGGTATTTCTGCTCACATCGATGCAGGAAAAACAACTACTACTGAACGTATCCTATTTTATACAGGTGTAAATCATAAACTTGGTGAAGTTCATGATGGTGCTGCTACCATGGACTGGATGGTTCAGGAACAAGAGCGTGGTATTACCATTACCTCAGCAGCTACAACTTGCTTCTGGAGTGGTATGGCTCATCAATTTAAGAAACACCGTATCAACATCATTGATACCCCAGGTCACGTTGACTTTACTATTGAAGTAGAACGTTCCATGCGTGTGCTGGATGGTGCTGTTATGGTTTACTGTGCAGTTGGTGGTGTTCAACCTCAATCTGAAACAGTATGGCGTCAAGCTAATAAATATCATGTACCTCGTATTGCGTTTATCAATAAGATGGACCGTACAGGAGCAAACTTCTTCCGTGCAGTTGAGCAGATTAAGACAAAATTGCACGCTAATCCTGTACCGTTACAGATTCCAGTAGGTGCTGAAGATTCTTTCAAAGGCGTAGTTGACCTTATCAAGATGAAAGCTATCAAGTGGGATGACGATAATCAAGGTACTACTTTTGAATATGTTGATGTTCCAGCTGAATTACAAGAACAAGCTGAAAAGTATCGTCAGGAATTAGTTGAAGCTGCAGCAGAAGCTGATGAAGCTTTGATGGATAAGTTCTTCGGCGGTGAAGAATTGACAGAAGAAGAGATTAAGCAAGGTCTTCGTAAGAGAGTATTGAATAACGAAATCGTACCTGTTACTTGTGGTACCGCTTTCAAATGTAAAGGCGTTCAGGCTATGCTTGATGCTGTAATTGAGTATTTGCCTTCTCCTGTTGATGTTCCTGCTATTAAAGGTGAAAAGCTGGATGGCACAGAGGATTGCAGACATTCATCTGATTCAGAACCTTTCTCAGCATTAGCATTCAAGATTGCAACAGACCCATTTGTTGGTAATTTAACATTCTTCCGTTGCTACTCAGGTAAGGTATCTCAAGGTGACTTCGTGTTTAACTCTGTTAAACAAAAGAGAGAACGTTTCGGACGTATCGTACAGATGCACGCCAATAAGCGTAATGAAGTTACTGAAGTGTTGGCAGGTGATATCGCGGCTGCAATTGGTTTGAAACAGGTTACAACTGGTGATACATTATGTGATGAAAATAATCCAATTATTCTAGAAAGAATGGATTTCCCAGAGCCAGTTATTTCCGTTGCTGTTGAACCTAAGACAAAAGCTGACCAGGAAAAAATGTCTCTGGCATTACAGAGATTGGCTCAGGAAGATCCTTCATTCAGAGTTCACACTGATGAAGAATCAGGTCAGACAATTATCGCTGGTATGGGTGAATTACACTTGGATATCATCGTTGACCGTATGAAACGTGAATTCAGTGTTGATGCTAACGTTGGTAAACCACAAGTTGCTTATCGTGAAGCTATTCGTTCTACTGTTGAGGCAGAAGGTAAGTATGTTCACCAGTCTGGTGGTCATGGTCAGTATGGTCATTGCTGGTTACGTATGGAACCTCTTGAACCAGGTAAGGGATATGAATTTGTTAGCGAAATTGTTGGTGGTGTTATTCCTAAGGAATACATTCCTGCAATTGATAAAGGTTGTCAAGAGCAAATTAATACCGGTGTATTGGCAGGTTATCCTGTTGTTGATATCAAAATTACTGTATTTGATGGCTCTTTCCACGAAGTGGATTCATCAGAAGCAGCATTTAAGACAGCAGCTTGTCAAGCATTTAAGTCTGGTTTTATGAAAGCGTCTCCAGTTTTACTTGAACCTATTATGAAGGTTGAAGTTGAAACTCCAGAAGATTACATGGGTGACGTAATCGGTGATTTGAACAGACGTCGTGGTATTGTTGAAGGTATGGAAGAAGGTTCTACTGGTGGTAAGATCGTTCATGCTTTAGTACCATTGGCTGAAATGTTTGGTTACGCAACTGATTTGCGTTCACAAACACAAGGTCGTGCGTCATATGCTATGGAATTCGGTAAGTATGCTGAAACTCCAAAACAAATTGCTGACGCTGTAATTGAAGCTCGTCAAGCTAAGTAATATATTTTTGTTAGCTACTTAGTCATATGACTAAGTGGCGTTTTAAAAATTTTTAAGTTTTAAGGATAAAATCGTGTCAAAGGAAAAATTTGAACGTACAAAAACACACGTTAACGTAGGTACAATCGGTCACGTAGACCATGGTAAAACAACATTAACCGCAGCTATTACAA
>CACWLF010000002.1 GCA_902761645.1 uncultured Aeromonadales bacterium
CATAATTACCTTAAAGGTTATTATGGATCGTTTACTAATAAACTCTCTTTTATTCAATCATTACCTGTTATTAATACGGATACTGAGGATGTGTGATCAGATGATAGCATTAAAGCAGAAATTTTAAAAATTCTTTATTTCAGTATGGGTTAATTCCTGTTGCTTCAGTTGTAAGACTCTGTCAGACTGCATGATTATTTAGATTCATTTTCTTCCAACTTTGACAGAAAAGTTTTAAGACCGTAAAACGTTTCATTGCTGATTACATGCTCAATCCGGCAGGCATCTTTTTCTGCGATTTCAGGTGTCACATTGGCTATTTTACTGAACAGTCTTGTAAGAACTATATGTCGTTCATAGATCATTTTTGCTCTTGCCATGCCTGCTTCTGTAAGTACAAGGTAGCCTGATGATTCAACCCGCAAATAGCCTTCATTTTTAAGAATGCTTACTGCCCTGCTTACACTTGGTTTGCTGAAATTCAATTCTTTGGCTAAATCAATAGATTTTACCTTTCCGTTATTTTTTTCATTAAGAATTAAAATCGTTTCCAAGTAATTTTCACCTGATTCAAGCATATGACTAACCTTGTTCTTAAAAATTATGTTATTTTTTATTCTTACAAATAATTTTAAATCTTAAAAACCTGTGTGCATTTGAAAATTACAAATATATAGAAATTTACCACCAGGCCTAACTCTAGTATATTATACATGAATAATAAACTTTTTTTAAATTTAAATGATTTATAACGGTGCGGAGCACATTATTTCTTGCATAATATTTAATTTAAACTGTCAGGACATAAAACAGGTATTGTACGTTTTGGCAGTTTGCCCTCGTGGTTGTAAATGAAAATAAATTTTTATGTACAAAACCTAATTATAACTGTTTGAAAAGTTGCTTTTATGCATAGTAAAAAATATAATTTAAGACGGCAAAATGATTTGGGTTATAACGTAAATCTTAAAAATTTTGAGCTGATTTTTGAATATCAAATCAATGTTCATTATACAATTTGAAAAATATTTTCTTGCTTGTAATAAAGTACAGTTAAGTTGTTAAACTATCGGTTTTAGTATTGCTTGTTTTTGAAAGAACAGGCAAAGGATCTTGGTTCAGAAAATAGAGGATATCTATGAAAGTTTTAGTGATTGGTAACGGGGGCAGAGAGCACGCTTTAACATGGAAAGCAGCTCAATCTAAATTGGTAACAGATGTTTTTGTTGCACCGGGTAATCCTGGTACAGCTTTGGAACCAAAGACCAAAAATATTAATATTTCGGTAAATGATATAAAGGCTCTTGCCGATTTTGCTGAAAATGAAAAAATAGATTTAACCATAGTGGGTCCTGAAGCACCATTGGTTGCAGGAATTGTTGATGAATTTAATAATAGAAAACTGAAAATTTTCGGACCAACAAAAGCAGCGGCGCAGTTGGAAGGTTCAAAATCTTTCACTAAAGATTTTTTAATGAGACATAATATTCCTACTGCAAAGTATAAAAATTTTACAGATGTAAACGCTGCTTTATCTTATCTGGATACTGTGGATATTCCTGTTGTTGTTAAGGCTGACGGTCTTGCTGCTGGTAAAGGAGTTATCGTTGCACAGACTCTGGATGAAGCTAAAGATGCTGTTAAGGATATGTTGTCAGGAAATGCTTTCGGCCAGGCTGGCTGCAAAGTTGTTATTGAGGATTTCCTGGCTGGCGAAGAAGCTTCTTTCATCGTTATGGTTGACGGTAAACATGTTTTGCCTATGGCAACAAGCCAGGATCATAAGCGTGTTGGTGACGGTGATCAGGGACCAAATACTGGCGGCATGGGGGCTTATTCTCCTGCTCCGGTTGTTACCAAAGAAGTTTATGATCGTGTTATGGAACAGATTATTTATCCTACCGTACAGGGAATGGCTTCAGAAAACAACGAATATCAGGGATTTTTATATGCAGGTCTGATGATTGATGAACAGGGTAATCCAAAGGTAATTGAGTTTAATTGCCGTTTTGGCGATCCTGAAACTCAACCTATAATGATGAGAATGAAATCAGATCTGGTTGAATTATGCCTGGCCGCCTGTGACGGCAAACTCGATACTAAAGTATGCGAATATGATGAACGTCCTGCTGTTGGTGTTGTTTTGGCTGCAGAAGGATATCCTCAATCACCAAGAAAAGGTGATGTAATCGAAGGGTTAAACAGTAAAACTGATTTAAATTCCAAGATCTTCCAGGCCGGCACCAAAGAATCTGAAGGAAATATTGTTACCAACGGTGGCAGAGTATTATGTGCTACTGCACTGGGCAATGATATCAAACAAGCCCGTGATAATGCCTACGCACTTATAAACAGTGTTTCATGGAAAGGCATGTTCTATCGTAATGATATAGCTTACAGAGCAATTGATCGTTTGAAGTAATTATAAAAATGTATAAATTGGTAGCTATAGATTTGGATGGAACTTTGCTTGATGATCAAAAGAACATCCCTTCGCCTAATATATCGTTGATTCAAAAAATTAAGGATAGAGGAGTAAAGGTTGTTATAGCTACCGGCCGTCCCTTGATTGTAATAAGGAAAATATTGTCTCAGCTTGGTATTGATTCTGACGAATCTTACTGCGTTGCTTTGAACGGTGCAATGGTTCAGAAAATCGGTTCCGCTGAGATAATTTATTCAGCAAATTTTTCAGCTCGGAAATTCAGACATGTTTTTCATTTAATTAAAAAATATTCACTGTATCTCCACGCCTTTTCTCTTGAATACGGACTTATTGCAAATAAGAAAAACAAATATTCAGACATAGAGTGTTATGGAGGGGTTATTGAATACAGGGAATTTGATTTTGAGAAAATTACTGATGATGACCTTTTTTATAAAGCTGTATTAACAGGGCCCAGAGAGGAAGTTGATCGTCTGGAGAAAAATTTGGATCCAGTTTTTATTGAGATGTTTACTGTGGTAAGAACTTTACCTTGTATCTTAGAGTTTTTACCACAGGGAACAAATAAAGGAAGCGGTCTTCAGCGTCTTGCGGATAAATTAAACATAAAGCCCGATGAAATGATTGCATTTGGCGATGAACATAACGATCTGGAAATGATGCAGACTGTCGGATTGCCTGTTGCAATGGGTAATGCGGTACAGTCTATAAAAAATATTTCCAGGATAATTACGCTCACAAATAATGAAGCAGGTGTTGCCTATACGCTGAATGAACTGATCAACAGTAATAAATTGTAGCTGCTTAATTGTGGATTGAAAAAAGTTTATGAAAGAGAAAAATAAAAAGTATCTTAAGAATTTCGGCAAATTACTATTTCCGTTTTGGTTATCTAAAGATAGCAGAAGCTGCAGACTGCTATTGCTCATGATTTTGATTTTTAGCGGATTCAGTGTGTTTATTGCTAAACAGGTAAATACCTGGTACAACGATTTTTATAATGCCCTGCAGGAATATGATTTTGACGGTTTTTGTTCTCAGATGCTGATTTTTGCAGTGCTGGCGACATTCCATGTTTTTGTCTCAGTAACTAATTACTACATGAAGCAGAAACTTATGATTGAATGGCGTCACTGGCTAAGTTCCTATTTCATGCAGAAATGGATCAAAAACGGGGTATTTTACCGTATGCAGTTTATAGGAGGTAATACCGATAATCCGGATCAGCGTATTGCGGAAGATTTGCATGAATTTGTAAATCTTACTTTTTTATTAACCATAGGAATTTTAACGGATGTCGCGATGCTTGTCACCTTCTTCTCGGTGCTATGGGGATTGTCGGCAGCAACATCGTTTACGTTGGGCTCTTTCAATATTTCTCTGCCAGACGGTTATCTGTGCTATATTGCTATTATTTACGCATTTGTAGGTACTATTCTGACGTTTATAATTGGTCGTCCTTTGATCAAATTAAATTACAACCAGCAGAAAGTAGAAGCTAATTATCGTTATTCACTTGTGAGAGTTCGTGAAAACAGCGAATCTATCTCGTTATATAACGGGGTTCATGAGGAAGGTAAATATTTAGAATTAAAATTTACAGACGTTGTTAAAAACTTTTACCGTATTATGATCAAAACCGTTCATGTTGATTTCTTTACATTTTCATATAATCAGGCGTCGGTTATATTCCCTTTCATTATTGCGGCTCCGCTTTATTTTGCAAAGAAGGCAACTCTCGGTACGCTGATTCAGATTTCATCTGCATTTCAAAGAGTACAGAATTCCTTATCAACTTTAATTGATAATTTCAGTTCCATTGCCAGATGGAAATCCGTTGTTGATCGTCTGGTTCAATTTAATGAAAACATGGAGAAAGCTCAAACTCTTAAATCTCTGCCTATTGAATTTAAGGATGATGAACTTGTTCTTGACAATGTTTCGGTAAAGACACCGGATGGTAAAGAACTGATTTTAAATGAAAACCTTACATTAAAGTCAGGCGACGCGCTGCTGATTCGAGGCCCTTCAGGATGCGGTAAATCCACATTGTTTAGAGCTGTTGCTGGATTATGGCCTTTCGCCAGCGGATCAATTACTTATCCGAATGGTGAATTTTTATTTTTGAGTCAGAAACCGTATATTCCTCTTGGTTCTTTGCGTGCGGCAATCAGTTATCCTCAGCCTCCTGTCGACGATTTAAAGATATTGCCTGTTTTAAATATTGTCGGCTTGTCTCATCTTTCTAACTGTCTGGATGCGGAGGATAACTGGGGGCAGATTTTAAGTCTTGGCGAGCAGCAGAGAGTTGCGTTTGCCCGTGCAATGCTGTTGAAACCGAAGGTTCTTTTTATGGATGAGGCTACATCGGCACTGGATGAAAATATAGAAAATATTTTATATACAAGAATAAGGAAAGAACTGAAGGAGTCTATAATTATCAGTGTTGGTCATCGCAGTTCCATCAAATCCTTCCATAATATATTTCTTGAATGGCAGGAAGATTTTCATTGGAAAATACAATCTAACAGTCAATATGTTGAAGACGGTGACTTCAGTGAATCTCCAAAAAACGATACTGACGTTGTAACGAGATACAGAAATGCATATAACTATAAAAATTCTTCAAAGAAACATCCTTGGTATAAAAGATTTTTTAAACGAAAAGATTAAATTAGGATAAATTAATGGATTTAAAAGAAGCAATTGAATCTTTACACGTAAAGGATTATTCTCAGGCTTTGGCATTGTTCAGGGATGCCGCGGAAAGTAATAACGCAGATGCCTGTGATTTTATTGTGCAGATGTATCTTATGAACTTGGAACCGTCTATAACGGCTGATGACTATCTGCAATATTCCATTAAAGGATATGAATACCGTTCTAAGGATGGTTGTTTCAATTTAGGTACAATATACAGAAATGGTGTGTTGGGAGTTCCTGATTTTCCCAAGGCTTACGAATTCTTTTTTGAAGGGGCTAATGAAAATCAGGATGCGCGCTGTCAGTATTTTTTAGCTGAAATGTTAAAAAATGGTGAAGTTGGAAAAATTGATGTAGATGAAGCAGTGAAATATTACGGTATTGCAGCAAGTCACGGTTATTATCCTGCTCAATTTATGCTTGCCAAAATTTTTGAAAATGTAGTGGAAAATTTTCAGACTACATTGGAGTTTTATGAAAATGCAGTGAGAAATAATCATGTGGATGCAATGCTGAGGCTCGCCTATATTTATGAAAAGGGAATAAGGGTTACCAAAGATTATTCCAAAGCTGTGGAATATTATACGATGGCAGGTGAAAACGGTTCTGCTGAAGCCAAATTAAAATTGGCAAAAATAGGTATTGAATCACAAAATGATAAAACAGCAGTAAAAACAAATACTAGACATGCTGTAAAACTGTTAAAGGAACTGGTGGAAGATTCTAAAACCGGTGATCTTGTAAAACGTGATGCCTTGTATTATCTTGGTCAGCTGTATGAAAGAAATGGCAGTGATGCACCAAAAGCTTATGAATGCTTCTATCAGTCTTCAAATTTAGGCTCTCTGCCAAGCATGTATAAGTATGCATGTTATCTTTTTGATGGACGTGGGTGTTCTGCCAACAAAGTTGAAGCTTTTGCCCTGCTGCACATTGTGAGATTTATTGCATCTTCAAATGTAGATCCTTCTGTTAAATCCATGGATTTAATATCACCGGATCAGTTGGTTGAACTTTCTGAAAGACGTCTGGTTGATTTTGAAGAACTTTTGTCGGAAGAAGAACGCAGTGAAGCATTAAAAATGGCAGATAACCGTTTAGGTCAGATTTTTAATGTAGGCAACTAAAAATAAATCTGAATCTTTCTGCCGGAAATTTGTCCGGCAGTTCTGTTGTTTTATATCAAACTTGCTGCGCTATTTTTGTCCAAGCATAGTATTGAATTTATAAAATAATTCAAGCGCAGATTTAGGTGTAAGTTCATTCGGATCTGTACTCTTGATTTCCTCTATGATTTCATTCTGAATTTTTTCATCTACAACAATATTCTGGAAAATATTTGTTTGTTTCTGAATTGGATTGGACTGATGTTTTTTTTCCAAACTTGCCAGTTTGTTTTTTGCTCTCTGCAATAAATCATGCGGCAGTCCGGCCAGTGCGGCTACCTGTATTCCATAGGATTTATTGGTTGAACCGTCATTCACACTGTGAAGGAAAACTATATTGTCATCATGTTCAATAGCATCAAAATGAATATTTTTTATATTGGATCTTAAATTAGGAAGTTCCGTTAATTCAAAATAATGCGTTGAAAATAAAGTTAATGCCTGTAGATCTGCAAGGTATTCTGCTGTTGCCCATGCTATTGATAAACCGTCATAGGTACTTGTTCCGCGGCCTATCTCATCCATGAGAACCAGACTGTTATTGGTTGCGTAATGAACTATATTTGCGGTTTCGGTCATCTCCACCATAAATGTAGATCTGCCGGATGACAGATCATCAGAAGCTCCTATACGTGTAAATATCTGATCTATTGTACCGATTTTTGCCGATTCAGCAGGAACATACGAACCTATGTATGCCATTATAACTATGAGAGCTGTCTGACGCATATATGTTGATTTTCCACCCATATTTGGACCGGTAATTATCAGTTCGTTTTGATCTCTTTCCAAATGCAGGCTGTTGGGGATAAAAGGTGTTTCCATAACCTTTTCCACTACCGGATGCCTTCCTTTGACGATGTCAATTCTGTGTTCCGAACAGAACTCGGGACGAACATAATTATTTTCAATCGCAATTGCGGCTAAATTATTAAGTACATCAAGAAAAGCTATGTATTGAGATGTCTTTTTTAAATCATTTATGTGAGGGAGAAGCAAATCAATCAATTGTTCATAGATCTGTTTTTCCAGTTCAAGAGCTTTGCTTTGCGCATGGAGTGTTTTTTCCTCGAATTCCTTCAATTCTTTAGTAATATATCGTTCGCTGCTTTTTAATGTCTGGCGACGGATATAATTCGAAGGAATTTTATCGCTTTGCGACTTATTGATATCGATAAAAAATCCCTGAATTTTGTTGTAACCTACTTTTAAATTACCGATCCCTGTACGCTCTCGTTCCTGAATTTCAAATTTTGCCAGAAAATCATCATTTCCTGCAGAAATTGCTCTCAGTTCATCCAGTTCGGCATTGTAACCGTTTTTTATAACACCGCCGTCTCTGATTAACAGTGGAGGAACATCAATTACAGCCGAATTAATCAGATCTTTTATTTCTGTAAATGGCTGAATATTTTCGAGGAAAACATTAAGTACTTCCAGATTTTGTCCGCTGATAATGTCCCTTATTTGAGGAATTACCTCCAAAGATTCTTTCATTTTGCAGAGATCTCGCGGTTTAACGGATCTTAAAGATAATCTGGCTGTAATTCGTTCAAGATCTCCTATCTGATTTAATGTATCTGCCAGTTCAGCGTAAATATCCTGCTCTATAATTGATTGAACAGTATCAAGACGGTGGGATATCTTTTTCAGATCTCTCGTTGGCAGGTGTATCCAACGTTTAATCAGTCTGCTGCCCATAGGCGTTGAACAGTGATCTATAACTGATGCCAGAGTATTTTCATATCCGCCAGATGTATTTACGGTCAATTCAAGATTTTTCCTTGTTGACGCATCCATCACTATATAGTCATGTTTATGATTCAATCTTATACTCTGAATGTGTGGAATACTGCATTTTTGTGTTTCCTTCACATAGTTTATCAGGCACCCGGCTGCACATATGCCTATTGGAGCATCATTAACTCCAAAGCCGCTGAGATCCTGGGTTTTGAATTGAGTGCAAAGCAGTTTATAACAGGTTGTCAATTCGAATTCCCATTCGTTTCTTTTTCGTATTCCCCTGATATTATCGAATATGGAGCGTTCTGTGATGATTTCGTTATATAAAATTTCTGCAGGTGTTGTTCTCTGAATTTCTGTATTGACATAATCGGTGCCGTTTCCTTCATTGATATAAAAATCTCCTGAAGACAGATCGAGCACTGCAATTCCGAAACGATCCGATTTAGAATCCTTGTTGACAGCCATTATCAGATTATCAATACGATCTTTTAATAATGATTCGTCGGTAACGGTACCGGGCGTTACAATTCTAGAAACTTTTCGCTCCATAGGACCTTTGTTTTGTCCAGGTACTCCAAACTGCTCGCATATTACAACGGATTCACCTAAACCCACCAGTTGTGCCAAATAATTATCTATTGAGTGGTAGGGCACACCTGCCATTGGTATATCAATGGTATTATGACCCTTTTTGGTTAGGGTGATGTCCAGAAGTTTTGACGCTTTTTTTGCATCATCAAAAAATGTTTCATAGAAATCACCCATTCTATAAAATAACAGTAAATCCTTATATTTTGATTTGATATCAAAATATTGTTTCAACATTGGTGTACAATCTTCACTTTGAATGATTTCTTCTATATTTTGAATTTTATTTTCTGTATTCATAAGTAGGTTAAATATGGAACAAAATATTTATAATCTAGCACAAAAATTAGGTGATATTTTACAACAAAATCAACTTCATGTAAGCACTGTTGAATCTTGCACCGGCGGAGGAATCGCATATGCGATTACAGCTATATCAGGCAGTTCCGGCTGGTTTAATCAGGGATATGTAACATATTCGAATGAATCCAAGCATAATTTGGTTGGAGTAAAAACAGAGACCTTAAATAATTTCGGTGCGGTAAGTCAGCAGACTGTCGAGGAGATGGCTTTCGGCTGCAGGGAGAAAAGCTGTGCGGATTTGACAGTTGCTGTTTCCGGAATCGCAGGACCTGGCGGAGGATCGGATTTAAAGCCTGTCGGTACTGTATGGATTGCTGTTTGCTATGGAAAAGACAAGATTTGGTCTCATTGCTTTAATTTTAAGGGAGACAGGGAGGCTGTGAGAATACAGACAATAGAAAATGCATTGGAGCAATTAATTAAATTTACATGTTTTATCACAAATAATAAATAATACTGTATCCTTTCAGATAATTGCTTTAAGATAATATATGGTGTTCAAGATTAAAAATGTTGCATATAATATGACAGTGAGTGACGTTAATAAATATATTTGACAATGGTTTGTTTGAATGATATTATATATGTAAATTTATAATGTAATAACAAATTAAAATTAAAAGGTTTTAAAATGGAAGAAAAGAACAGTAAAAGTGTGAAGGATGATAAGTCAAAAGCGTTAAAAGCCGCTATGGATCAAATTGAAAAACAATATGGCAAGGGTTCTATTATGCGAATGGGTGATACCACCATCACCGATGTTGATACCATTCCTACAGGTTCGATTTCTCTTGATATTGCCTTAGGTATTGGCGGTTTACCTTGCGGACGCATAGTTGAAATATTCGGACCTGAATCTTCAGGTAAAACAACCTTGACTTTAGAAATTATTTCAGAGGCGCAAAAAATGGGAAAAACATGTGCATTTATAGATGCTGAACATGCTCTAGATCCTATTTATGCTTCAAAAATCGGAGTTAAAGTGGATGATCTTCTGGTATCTCAGCCTGATACAGGCGAACAGGCTTTGGAAATATGTGATATGCTGGTGAGATCCGGTGCTGTTGATGTTGTTATTGTCGACTCTGTGGCAGCTTTGACACCTAAAGCTGAAATTGAAGGAGAAATGGGTGAGTCTCACATGGGGCTTCAGGCTCGTTTAATGTCTCAGGCGCTGAGAAAATTAACAGCAAATATTAAGAATGCTAATTGTTTGTGTGTGTTCATCAATCAGATAAGAATGAAAATCGGAATTGCTTTCGGTAACCCTGAAACCACCACAGGCGGTCAGGCTTTGAAGTTCTATTCCTCTGTAAGATTGGATATCAGAAGAACCGGTACTGTTAAGAACGGCAATGATGTAATCGGTTCTGAAACAAGAGTAAAAGTTGTAAAAAACAAAATGGCGGCTCCGTTTAAACAGGCTGAATTCAACATTATCTACAACGAAGGTATATCAAAGCAAAGTGAAATTATAGATTTAGGCGTAAAATGCGGAATTGTTCAGAAATCGGGAGCGTGGTTTGCCTATAACGGTGAAAAAATCGGACAGGGTAAGATAAATGCCGCTAATTTCCTGAAGGAAAATGAAACTGTGGCAAATGAAATAGAAAAACAAATCCGGGATCAGCTTATGCACAGTGATAAATATGAAGGTGATATTGGCGGTTTTGATGAAGTTTCTTACGATGAAACAGATGTTCCTCCTTCAGAGGATGAACCGTTTTAGTTAATACTCAACTTTTATTTTTTGATCGCATTATCTTGGAAAGAGTTCAGGTAATGCGATTTTATTGTATTTTGACTGTATTCGGCGTGATAGTATGTGCGACGAGAATGAATTATTAAAAAAAGCTGTTACCTATATTATGTCTCTTGTTGCAAAAAGAGAATACTCAATATCTGATCTAACGAACAAATTAATGAGCAAGTACGAGAATCAGATAGTTGATTCGGCTATTAATTATGCAATAGAGCATAATTACGTATCGGATGAGCGGTACTCCGAAATGTTTGTAAGATACAGGGCAAACAACTATTACGGACCTAAGAAGATATATTATGAACTTAAATTGAAAAGGATAAATGAGAATATTATCAGTTCGGCAATAGAAAACTGCGGGATATCTTTTGAGGAGAGGGCAAAAGAATATTTTGACCGTAAATTCGCTGATTCAGATCTGAATGATCGCAAATTAAAGGAAAAAGCATATCGAAGCATGATCAACCGTGGCTATACAAATGAACAGGTGAATTTCTGCTTTATAACCATGGATTCTCATCAGGAATAAATCATACAAAAAGAATGCAGAAAATAATCGTGTACTAAAGTTGCAATTGACATTGTTAAAAAATATAATTATTGCCTGTGAAAAAGGCTTTTGTTATTGGATTGTTTAATACAATCAATAAATCAAACTTAACTTATTTTAGATTGGAGGATCATATTTGTTTCAAATATGATGCGTGTTATATATGGTAATGACAACAACAGAAATAAGAACAGCTTTTTTGGAATTTTTTAAATCTAAGGGACATCAAATAGTTTCATCCAGTTCCCTGGTTCCTAATAATGATCCTACATTATTGTTTACTAATGCAGGTATGAATCAGTTTAAAGATGTCTTTTTAGGAAAAGAAAAGCGTTCTTATACAAGAGCTACTACAGCGCAAAAATGTGTTAGAGCTGGCGGTAAACACAACGATTTGGATAATGTAGGTTATACAGCGCGTCACCACACTTTTTTTGAAATGCTGGGAAATTTTAGTTTTGGCGATTATTTTAAGAAGGAAGTGATTCCTTTTGCGTGGGAGTTTTTAACCGAAGTAATCAAGTTGCCGAAAGAACGTTTAACAGTGACAGTATATGCTGAAGACGACGAAGCTTACAATATCTGGCACGATGTTGTTGGATTACCTGCAGAAAGAATTATAAAAATCGGAGATAACAAAGGAGCCAAGTATGCATCCGATAATTTCTGGCAGATGGGTGATACCGGTCCTTGCGGTCCAAGCACTGAAATATTCTACGATCATGGTGCAGACATCTGGGGAGGTCCTCCTGGCTCTCCAGAAGAAGACGGCGACAGATATATAGAAATTTGGAATCTTGTATTTATGCAGTTCAATCGTCTGGCTGACGGAACCATGGAAAAATTGCCTAAGCCGTCCGTTGATACCGGTATGGGATTGGAACGTATTGCTGCTGTTCTTCAGGGTGTCCACAACAACTATGATATTGATTTATTCAGGGATTTGATTGCCTTTATTGCAAATCTTTTAAAGGTGGATGACTTAACAAATAAATCTCTGAGAGTTATTGCAGATCATATCAGATCATGTTCATTCCTGATAGCCGACGGAGTAATGCCGTCTAATGAAGGCAGAGGCTATGTACTTCGCAGAATTATTCGCCGTGCAATCAGACATGGTCGTTTACTTGGTGTTAAAGAAATATTTTTCTACAAGATAGTTGCTAAACTGGCTGAACTTATGGGGGCTGCATACCCTGAACTGGTACAGCAGCAGCCTGTTATAGAAAAAGTATTACGTGTAGAGGAAGAACAATTCGCGAAGACAATCGATCGCGGTCTGGCTTTGCTGGAAGATGCTCTGTCCAATATTGGTGACACTAAGGTTATTCCTGGCAATATTGTGTTTAAATTATACGATACTTACGGATTTCCTGCCGATTTGACCGCCGATGTTGTACGTGACCGCGGATATACCATCGATAATCAGGGATTTGATGAACTGATGCAGAAACAAAAGGCATTGGCAAAAGAAAACTCTAATTTCAAGGTTGATTACAATAAGCAGCTGTCATGCAAGTTTGCTTCAGATTTTATCGGGTATGAAAAAATTTCTGCCGAAGGAAAAATTTTAGAAATTTTCAAAGACGGTAAAAATTCGGTTGACTCTGTGGGCGCCGGTGATGATGCCCTGATTGTTTTAGATCAGACTCCTTTCTATGGAGAAAAGGGTGGACAGGTAGGAGATTTAGGTGTAATCGAATCAGCCAACGGAAAATTTGTTGTTACAGATACCCAGATACTTGGTAACGCTATTGCACATGTCGGATATGTTGAACAGGGTGCTTTTGAGGTTGGCGGAATCGCTACAGCCAAAGTTGATGTGGGTAACCGTAGTCAGATTTGTGCTCATCACTCTGCAACTCATCTGCTTCAGGCTGCTCTGCAGCAGGTTTTGGGGTCTCATGTTGCTCAAAAAGGTTCTTTTGTATGTGCCAATCGTCTCCGTTTTGACTTCTCTCATTTTGAAGCCATGACAAGCGAACAGCTTCTGCAGGTTGAAAAACTGGTTAATGAACAGATTAGAGCAAACAATGAAATCAATACTGCCGTAATGAGCCTGGAAGATGCCAAGAAAACATGCGCTATGGCATTATTTAATGATAAATATGATGATGTTGTACGAGTGGTTTCCATGGGGGATTTTTCCAAGGAACTGTGCGGAGGAACTCATGCAAAGAGAACCGGTGATTTGGGTTTGTTCAAAATTGAAAGCGAGTCCGGTATTTCTGCCGGCGTTAGAAGAATTGAGGCTTTGGTAGGCAGTGCTGCTGTTGCAGAAATGCAGGAACAATCAAATCAGGTCGTTGCAATCAATCACATGGTTAAAGGTGAGGGAAATGCAATTGATAAAGTTTCTGCTTTGTTAGATGAACAGAAGGCTTTGGAAAAACAGATTTCTCTGTTGAAGGAGAAGATAGCTGTTGGTTTATCAGCGTCTTTGATGAACGAAATAATCACTATAAACAATACTAAGGTTATAGTATCGGAACTGACGGATGTTGAGGTGAAAAATCTGCGAACAATCCTTGATGATCTGAAGTCGAGAATTGGAAGCGGCATTATTGTTTTGGCTACTAAGGTTAATTCTGAAAAAGTTAGTTTGATAGCGGGTGTTACATCTGATTTGACCTCCAAGATCAAAGCCGGTGAGTTGATTAATATGGTTGCTTCGTTTGTTGGTGGCAAGGGTGGCGGTCGCCCTGATATGGCTCAGGCGGGAGGCACTAAACCTGAATGTCTGGATAAGGCCTTGGCAAATGTACACGCATGGCTTGAAGAAAGACTTTAATATGTAGACTATATCTTAAAATATAATTTTGGCTAAGTGCCGGTTTGATTTGTTTCAAACCGGCACTTTTTATATGTGTCTTCTGATAAAACGAAATTTAAAAAATTATATGTTTATTACCCATTTTTATATATTTGTGGTAATATAAAAGTGTAATGTATTCAACTTGTTTTACTTTGGGTTAACTATGCTGATTTTGACACGTCGTGTTGGAGAGACTGTTGTTGTTGGGGATAATATCCTGGTTACAGTTCTTGGTTTTAAAGGTAACCAGGTTCGGTTGGGTATTGAGGCTCCCGCTGATGTTGCCGTGCATAGGGAAGAAATATTCAATCGTCTTCAGCTTGATGAAGAAAATGAAGGGCACGAGGATAATATAGATACCTTTGGTCTCTTTGATTCTAAAACAGATCATAAATAGCTCCGCTCTGTATAAATATTATTCATAAGAATTTTATTTTGAATCGCAGCCTGTATTTCTTCTTGACTTATTTTTATTTCAAGTTATTATATAACGCGTTGTTTGGTGAGATGACTGAGAGGCCGAAAGTACTCCCCTGCTAAGGGAGCATGCGCCCAAAAGCGCATCGAGGGTTCGAATCCCTCTCTCACCGCCATCTTCATTTAGTGCACCCGTGGCTCAGCTGGATAGAGTACTCGGCTACGAACCGATTGGTCGGGGGTTCGAATCCCTCCGGGTGCGCCATCATTGTATTCGTCATTTAAATTGTAAGTCTTAATTATTCCTGTTGTTTCTTTTGATGCTTTAAATGAAGAGATATAAACCAGATAAGCTTTGTGATATTATATACGCCGGTTTTAGCTGATCAGAATAATTGAAACATAAGGATAATGATGAACATTAATCAATTACCGGAAAATACATCAGAATGGTCAAAAATTCTGAATAAGGGTTCTTTGTATACAGTTGATCATGATGGTGAATTTAATATAACGAATAAAATACCTTTTAAGGCATCGATAACTGTATTACTGGCGTATTCAATAAAATCAACGCATGTTAAACAGTTTTTGGATCTTTCCAGTAAATTTCATTTAAAAACCTATTATGTAGCTACATTTCATGAATCTGGTGTTACAGGAATTATTTTTACTCATGATAAATTTGATAATGAGTATTCACAGGAATTAAAATTTCTGAATTGGAATATTGATGCATTTCACGTTGGTTCATTACCGAATCCAAATAATCAGGGTGTTATTTTAATGGATATGGATGCAACCTGTGTTCAATGTGAATGCATAGATGAAATGGCCAAACTTGCCGGTATAGGAGAGCAGGTATCTGCTGTTACAGCTCAGGCAATGAAAGGACATATGGAATTCCAGGAAAGTTTCAGAAGAAGAGTGGCTTTGTTTAATGGCAAGAGTGAGTCAATTATGGATACTGTGGAAGAAAATCTTCCTGTTATGCCGGGATTTGCTGAACTGGTAAAAAAAGCCAAGAGTTACAATTGGAAACTTGCCATTGCCTCTGGCGGTTTTACACGTTATGTCACTAAATTAAAAAATGAATTTAATTTAGATTATGTTGTAGCAAATGATATTGAAGCTATAGATGGCGTTTTTACAGGTAAGGTTTTGGGTCAAATTGTAGATTCAAAAGTTAAGGCCAGGACTCTTTTAATGTTAAAAGATCAATATAAGGTTAATACTTCTGAGACAATTGCTATTGGTGATGGTGCAAATGATCTGCCGATGATTTCATTGGCAGGAACCGGAATAGCAATTCATGCCAAACCTATTGTAAGAGAGCAGGCTCCAATCACTATAAATAATTTGAACTTGCACGCGGCGGCAGCAATTCTGGAAGCGAGTTCAATTCTTGCGAATCTGGATTAACTTTAAAGATGCGCAATCGCGCATAAATGAATTTGCTGAGGGCTGGTTAATAAAAAAAACAGCCCTTTCTTATATATAAGCGTGTTATGAACATTCACCTTTGTTAAAGGTAGCATGTCCGACTTCTGTCTGGGATTGTAATAAATAGTAGGAATATTTTATTTTCCATAAATCATCCCAATTGGATATATTTTTCATTAAGCTGCAGGCTATAGGTTTGTTCTTTAACAAAAGCGTATTCAATTTGGATGAATTAAATTTGTTTAAATCTTCTTTTGATAATTTTCGATCATCAATTTCTATTTTGAAAGTTAATACGTTATCCAAAAATTCAGCATCTCTTATTACCGTTAGTTGGTCAATTGTTTGCGGTATTTGTTTTTTAATTCCGTTTAATATTTGAATCTGTATTTCATTTGTTGATTTGTTTGTAATTTCAGAAGAAACCGCCAGTTCTCCTATTTCCTGGTTTATTTCTTGAGACTGCTGATCAAGAGATTTGATTTCCTGCTTTTTGGATTCTTTATTGTAGGACAACAATTGGTACATTAAAATAACGGAGATAACGACCAATAAAAACAGTATGAATTTAATCATCAGCTTTTTTTGTTGAATCACAAATTCCTTGCGACGAGCGTCTAATTCTTCTTTTGTATTATTATTCATAACTAACTATTTAATTCGTAATTTCTGTTTGTAAAGACGAACTTTTGCCATAAATGTTTTATTGCCGGATGAAGAACGGGTAGGGTTATATATCGGCAGACCTGAATTTGTTGAATCAACAGCATGGCCGTTGATTTCCAACTGATAATGGATATGAGGACCGGTGCTTATACCACCGGACATTCCGGCCAAGCCAATTGTTTGTCCTTGTTTTACTGCTTGTCCATCACTAACCAGAATTTTGCTGAGGTGCATGTATATGGTCTGGATTCCGCTTCCGTGATCAACAACTATATAGTGACCTGCACCGGGGAACTGGTGACCAACCTTTTTGATAACTCCATTTGAGGTAGTAAACACCGGAGTACCCATTGGACATGGATAGTCAGTACCTAAATGAGCTCTGTATCTTTTTAGAGTAGGATGATAGCGTGAAGGTGAAAAAGGTGATGATATTTTCAAGTTCTTTACCTTGATCGGTACTTTTAAAAATCTTGTGGTTATTGTGGAGTTCATACCAACTTCATCATAATATCTTCCGTCTGCCTCTGAAAGAAACATATTTCGATTTTTACCGTTGATTGTGAAACTTACAGCAAGAATTTTAGCTCTTTCATTTGAACTGTATCTGTCGAATAATACTTTGAAGGAATCTCCTTTTCTTATGTCACGACGGAAGTCGATTTTACCTCTGAAAATATCCGAGATTTTGCGAAGATGCTTCTTTGACAGACCTGCATTCTGACCATCTATGATGAATGAACCTTGTACAATTTTCCCCGATACAATAGTCGAATCACCGTGAATTCCCCTATCCTGATTTTTGGCTAACTGTTGTTCTTTAAGCTGTTCTAATTCTTTCTGCTTTGCTTTTTCTTTCTCCATTGCCAGCAGTCTCTGTTTTCTTTCCAGAGCTTCTTTTTCGGCTTGCTTTTGATCCTTTGTTATGCTTTCGTTTGTTTTAGCAAAAATATCAGTTATACCTGTTTTGAAAATTTCTTCATTCTGATTATTGTTTGCAATTATAGTGGTATCGATATCCTTATCAATTTTTGCTGGAACGTAATTTTTTCTCGGTTCCATTATTATTGCTACATCTTCCGTTCTATGGTAATCGATAGGATCAATGTATGAAACATATGATTTTTCCGGAGTTCTGACAAAAAGAGCCTCCTGCTTTCCGTTTTTTAAAGGTATGCTTAAACAGCGCAGTACACCTTTTTCGTCTATAAGAAAATCGACTTCCTGACCAATCCGCAAAGATACAAGACTGTTTTTTACATCTACTTTAATTACTTTTTGCAATGTTGACTGAGATATATTTAATGTTCTAAATATTGAAGCAAAGGTTTCATTTTCCCGAATGGTGTAGGTTAACCATTCGTATTCGGAAGGGACGTCATCGATATTGTCGGCATCAAATGCTTCCTTGAATATCTGCTGACTTGCGGCATCTAAATCCGTGTATACTACAATTTCTTCAATTTCGTCATCTTCAGGATTTTCTACAGTTACACTGTTGTTGTAAACATCATCGACACTCAGTTCGTATTCACTATTATCGTCATCATCTACCGGTAAAAAAGGTGCTGCTACAATTGCTAAAATTGCAAACAAAAGCAGTCCATAGACATGAATTCTTGGAATAGGACTGTTTTCCAGTAATACAGCTTTTTTTATCAGTTTAAAGATTCTCATTATATTTATTTTTGCTAATTGTTTGATTTATAAGCTAATAATTAAAGTATAAAAACCTTTTGAAATTCTACACATTAACTAGATATTTGGCAAATTATCATATGTGACATATTGATTAGAGTCGCAAAAATTTTAAAAGTTCAATTATTTTGTAAATCATTATTAGTTTAAATATGATTAATTTACTGTGTAACGAAATAAAAAAAGATCTGAAAATATTCAGATCTTCATTTATTGTTTTTTTTGACTAAAAAATTAATTCTTTGCTACATTAACTTTTTCTTTTAATGCTTTACCAGCTACAAAGGTAGGAACTGTAGATGGTTTGATTTCAATAGCCTGACCGGTTCTTGGATTGCGACCAGTACGACCATTTCTGTGATTTACTTTAAATGTACCAAAGCCAACCAGCTGAACAATTTCTCCGCTTACCAATGCTTCAGAAACTGCTTCTAACGCAGCTTCCAATGCTTTCTTGGATTGAGATTTTGTTAAGTCAGTTTTTGAAGCAATAGCATCAACTAATTCAGTCTTATTCATATATAAACCTCTTAATTATAACAAAGGTGAATGACACCAATCTTTTGAGTAAACAAACTTTAATTATTATCGTTAATTTTATTAAATAATCAAAGTATTTTAACTATCCAAGCTTTTTAAAAACTAAAAATGTGATACACAACATATTTTTATGCAGGCTACAGATTCAATTTTCAGGCTTAGTAACTACTTGCATATACGATTGCATAAGTGACTGCGGATATCTTATTATTTTAAAACAAGCTATTCAAGATTTTTTATGGATTTTTGCGATCTTTTATCACACTTGAACTGCTTATAATCTAAACTTACTCGGCTTCATTTGCCTCGGCATTGGTGCCGGCAGTATTGCCACTTGCTGCGCGGGAATGTATATTGTAAGGCAGGTTCAATACATAAAGAGTCTCTTCTGTGATATCAACAATGTCACATATTCCTATAATGCTCCAAATGGTATCTTCAAATTGTTTTGCCTTGTGAATTGCATATTTTGAAATATAGTTCAATTCCTTTGCAATATAATCAATGTCAGGCTTTCCTGTTCTTGTTATGAATAGTTTCAGAACGTATAAATGATTACGTTTAAGAGCTTTTGCACAAAACAATCTTTTGTCATCATAATCAGCAAAATCTTCATCCAGCATGGTATCGTAGATCATATTGTTGTTCTGATCGTAACCTCTGCTTATATATACTACAGTTTCATTTGGTGAGTAATACCGCTGCATTTTTCTCAACGGATCCAGTAATATCCGATGGAGCAGTTTATCGTGAAAAACCGGGTAAACGTTAAATTTTTCGCTGTCATCGGTTATTAGCTCTGTAAACAGTTTATATACGCTGCGATCCTGACTTATTTTTCCAACAGCTCCCAATCTGTTAGGCTTTGTTTTATTCATGTACAACGGACACGTGAAAATGTGCTGTGTAAACAGATACCTCAAACTTTTTGAAAGATTGCTTAAATTCTGTAATTCCTTGGAAGTTGTTAATGAGTCATGGTTATTTTCAATTAACAAATCAAAAAATTTTCTGCCTACATGAGTTGTAGGATCTCCTTCAATGGTTAAATGAATAATCGTTTGAGACTGATTCGTGTGGACAATACGATAAGGAAGATCTTTCAGTTTAAGTTCTTTAGTTAATGATTGCAATTTAGGTAACGTCAAGTAAACAATATCGTCCTTATAGCATGGTGCTGATTCGGCCAGTTCCAGCTGCAATCCCATGGTTGAAATATCCTTTGTCCAGCCTACAATCGATGAACCATTGGCAAGCTTAAGTGCAATTGCTGTTTTATGGATGTACCTTGGCTCCTTTCGCATCTTTATGTAGTGGAGCATTTCCACTTTGCACTGTTCCACGGCTAAATTATGAGCAAATATCTGCAACTCATTTGCATTGAACTGGTCAAGAGTATTTGTCTGATAGTCTTCTAAGCCCTGTTCATCGTTTTTTACCTCAATCAGCTGACCTACATAACCGATTTTTTTCAATTCGATTGTAACCCTTTCACGATCAACCTGCAGGGCTGTATCTTCAATATATTGATTTACATTTTGGTCGTTAATTTCTGCTTTTTCTATGCTGAATTTATATACACGCCAACTAGGACGTTTGCATCCGACTGTAAAAAACAGTTTTTTTGTTTTAGTCTTTTCCAATTCCTCAAGTGTTGCTGAGAAAAAGAAAATATGACTGCGCACCATATGTCTGAAACAATAAATAAAGGTTTCGTAACTTCGTTCTTTTGCTTTCAATACAGCGCTCATTCGACGTGAGGTAAACAGGGATGCCAGTTTGTCCATGTTCCTTTCATCTCGCCAGTATTCCAGTATTCCCTGATTGTTTTCACTTTTTAAACAAAACAGCAGCTGAGGTTCTTCTGATTGATCAAAAAAAAGTGGAAGTGCGGTTGTTCTCGGCATATAAAACTGCTCATAACCCTTGGTTTCGACAGTTGTCAATAAGTTGTCCACGCTGACAGAATATTTCAGTTTGTTCTGCTGAATAAAATTATCAATAAGTTTTGTGAAATCCTGATCGTCATCTGCCTTAATAACAATCAGATAATTTTTATCATTTTTTGTCTCATTGTTTAAAATGGTATATGTTGCCTTCTCCAATTTATTTTGCGGATCAGCGATCTGTTTCTGTAAACCGTCAAAGGTTATTAAACAAGGATCTCCCTTTGTGTAATTGATTTCATTTTCGATAGCTAAACGAATTCCGCCGCAGGATAGATCGGAGGTTTTTACCTGGAAAGATTCTCCTGAGTTAAGATAAAGTGTGGCTGGAGAACTGTAATGCATTCTTTCTTCTCTGCGATAGAAGTAGGATGCAAATCTTACTGTATCGATTTCATATCGTGAAATCGCGCTTTCTATGGAAGTTTGTTCTGATTTCTCTTTTTGCGTTGTTTTTCTTAACTTGTGCTGGGAGACAACTTTTTCGTAAACGCCCATGGTATATTCGCCATGATATATTTTTAGTTCTTCCGCGAATACTTTTAAATCTTCCTGACCAAGGTAATGAGTTTTTCCTAATATTATGTATTTCTGTGATTCTGGGTTGGTATTTCTAAAGTCTAAAACACGTTCACAGGATGCATAACGGCGGTTCAATTCCATTTTTATTAAAAAACGGGCATTAGCCGTTTCATTTGCGGTTAATTTTTGAAAAATTGCATCAAAATTAGGTTCCTTATAAATCGGAATCAATTGATCAATAATCGGATTTTCTGTTGCGTCCATCTGTTTGTAAACTTAAAAATACTTTAATTATATATTTATTTCAATAAGCATTTATTATGCCATATTATTTATGCCGGACCGGAGTTATCTTCATTTCATAAAACAAAAAAGAATTAAATACTTTTCTGTATAATATTTAAGTAGTCAAAATTCCTGAAAAACAGGAAACAAGCACAGCATAAAGCGATTTTAGCATATTTGTAATTTGCAAATTTCGATCTAGGTTTAAAAATCCGTTAATGATAACCGTTATGCGGAAATAATAATTTTATTAAAAAGCAAGATACAGCTTTTTTGTTTTATTTTTGTATTCATCAGTATAACTGTTGTCTTTGGCGCGAATTGTTAATGATTCGGTAAGAGGTATTTCGGCATTCGGCTCTTTATTGTTTTGCCAAAACAGTAATTCCAGATAGCAGTCTTTTTCCTCTTTCGGAAATACGTAAACATTTTTTACCAATTTGAAAGATGTCGAATCACTAGTATTTTTGATATGTTCAGCAGCCTGAAAAGGCAGACAAACAGCTAGTATTCCTGAATCTGAAAGAAGTTCCTTAGATCTGCTTATTAAATCTTCATGCGTTAGGTTTCCCGTGTAGCGGGCAACATTGCGTTTTTCAGATCTTGTAGGTGAGCCTGTTTCAAAATATGGAGGATTGCAAATTATCAAGTCAAATTTGCAGGAAGGATTGTATTTGTTGAAATCTTCATTAATGACGGTAATTTGATGTTCCTTATGATTGATTGCTACGTTGCTGCACGCTTGTTCATAGGCCTGATGATCTATTTCAATTGCTACTATGGGGGATGATGTTTCGAAAGAAAGCTGAATTGCAAGCAATCCGGTTCCAGTGCCGACATCTAATATATTTCGGGCATTTCCAGGATTGGTATAGCAACCTAAGAGGACACTGTCGGTATTAACTTTCATGCCGCAGTTATCCTGATAGATAATGAACTCTTTGAACCTGAAATAATTGTTGCTCATAATACTGTTTTCTCCTCATGCTGGTATTATGGTAACACAGGATATTAAAAGAAAATATCTTAATTTTGTTTTTGCTAATCTCTAGTAGATATGGCATTATGCTATAGCATTGATCCAGAATTATTTGAGCAGTTAATGTATATGAAATTTGAAGAATTTGATTTAAGCAATAATCTTTTAACCAATATCGAACAGATTGGTTTCAAAAAAGCAACAACCATACAGCAAAATGTTATTCCTGCAGCGTTAATGGGACATGACATAATGGCTTGCGCCGCTACCGGCACAGGAAAAACAGCCGCATTTATGATCCCTGTTTTACAGTATCTTATAGATTTCCCTCATAGACGCAATGTAAAGGGAGCTAGAGTCCTGATTTTGGCTCCTACACGCGAGTTAGCTGTTCAAATAGGTGAACATGCAAAGACTTTAGCCAAGAACACCGGGATTAGAATTGCCTATATTATAGGCGGAGTAGGATATGATGAGCAGGAGCAGGCATTTGAGGACAATACGGATATCATAGTGGCCACACCCGGAAGACTGAATGAATATATTCGCAATAAATCATTTTTAGGCAGAACTATTAATATACTGGTTATAGATGAAGCGGATCGTATGCTGGATTTGGGATTTATTGATGAGGTTGAAGCGGTAGCTGATGCTACATATAAGAGATCTCAGACAATGCTTTTTTCTGCAACACTGGAAGGAAAAGGTGTTCAGTATTTTGAGAAAGTGTTAAATCACCCTGATAAGTTTTTTGTCGAATCACCTCGCTCTGAAAAGAAAAAAATTCACCAATACATGTACTATGCTGATAATGTGGAGCATAAAAATAAACTGCTGGCACATTTGTTAAAACAGGATGGCGTCATGCGCACAATTATTTTTGTGAAGAAAAAGGAAAAGGTTGTTGAACTGAAACAATTTTTAGACAGTGAACATATTGATAGTGTTTATCTTCAAGGTAATCTTGCTCAGGAAAAACGGCTAGAGGCGATAGAAAAATTTCAGCTTGGGAGAATCAATGTCCTGATAGCCACGGATGTTGCATCCAGAGGGTTGGATTTATTAGATATCAGCCATGTTGTAAATTATGATTTGCCGTACTCGGCGGATATATATGTTCACAGAATAGGAAGGACAGCGAGAGCCGGTAAAAAGGGAACAGTTATCAATCTGGTTGAAGCTCATGACTATCCTCTGCTTTCTAAATTTGAACATTATACAGGTGAAAAGATTTCCAGAAGAGTTATGGAAGGATTAGAGCCGAAAACCAAAATGCCTACAGTCGTTAAGAAGAAAAAAACTAAAGATATAAAAGAACCTAAAAATACAAAACATAAAAAAGTTAGAACATATCGAAATACGTACAAACGGAATAAAGAATAGTTGTTTGTTAGCATGTTCAGTAATAAAAAGCGTGGTTTCCAGAAATTGGTCACCACGCTTTTAGGTATTTTAAATTCAATGACTACAAAATGAATTATAAGTCCTGAGCTGCACTGTTGTATTGAACCAGGAATGAATTGATTCGATCCATTTGTTCCTGTGAATCTGCCTTTGAACATTCCCATGTATACGGATCTTTCAATTGAACCGGTCTTAACTTATCCTTGCAGAAATTTTCAAAATTTTCGTGAGAAGGTAAGAAATTCTTCCAGTTTTCCAGAGATTTGATTTCCCCGGTGTACCAGTTGATATAAGCTTCATGAGCCTGTAATGAATTTTTCTGATCGCCAGCTTCGATAATAGCGTTTTTCTGTTCAAAAGCCTTTAAGGTTGTACCATTAACAACAAATATAACTCTCATAATAATGTCCAATAAATAATCTAATAAAAAATTTGTTTGATTATATTATATAAGCTGAAACCTATCAATAAAATTTGTGATGTTTGTCAAAAATAGTCATTAGGTATGTATAAATATTATGAATAAACACTTGGATTATAGTTTCATTTTTATGTTCATTACTTTGTTTAGACGAGAAACAGCTCCAGGAAACTGTTTAAATATCTTTTTCCAAATTCAGTGATGGTAACAAATGTATCATCATATTTTATTAGGTCTAATTCCTGTGCTTTTTTCAATTGAGATTGAATAAAGGCTCTCTTTAGAAAAGTTAACGATTCAAATTCCTCCAGGGAAATATTCTGTTTTAGGAGTCTCGCTTTGTTAAGGAAAAATTCAAAGGGTCGTGACTCCGGATTTACATCTCTAAGATTTTTCAAAAAATTTCGGTTTTGCATGAATTTATAAGGTTCTTCATCCTGCGCAATGCGAAAAATCTTTTTGTTGTCCCAGTCAGTTATTTTACTGTGGGCTCCTGCGCCGATTCCTAAATAGTCATCATAATTCCAGTAAGAAATGTTGTGTCTGCAAAAATATGATTCCCGGGAAAAACCTGAAATTTCATAATGCACAAAATTATGATCTGCAAGGAGCTGTTTGCCCTTAAGATCTATTTCCTCCAATATATCCTCGTTCGGAATATTTAGATTTGAACTTAAGTAAAATTCAGTGCCTTCCTCCATGGTTAACTGGTACCAGGATATGTGCTGTACCGACAGATTTATGGCAGTGGAAAGATCGTGGATTGCGGCATCAACTGTCTGATACGGCAGATCATGCATTATATCTACGTTAATATTTTCAAAACCCAAATCCTGTGCCTGTTTAATGATACTAACAGCCTGCTCAGCGTTATGAATCCTTTTTAATGCTTTTAAACTTCGATCTGTGAAACTCTGGACTCCGAAACTAATGCGGTTAATGACGTTTTTTAAATTTTTCAGTTTTTGCTGATCTACGGTTCCTGGATTCATTTCCATTGAAATTTCCATGGATTGCTCATGAGGAACTCTGACTGCAATAAAATCGATTAAGGATTTAATGCTGTCGCTGCTTATGAGAGACGGTGTACCACCGCCTATGTATATTGTTGATAAATATATGTTTTGAAAATTTTCAATAAACTGTTCGAAATTATGTTTAAGAGTCTCTATATATAAATTTTCATCTTTGGGGCAACTGCCAATGGCATAAGAATTAAAATCGCAGTAAGGACATTTTCTTATGCACCAGGGGAAATGAATGTATAAAGCTTTAATTTTCTTCATTAACGGTATATTTCAGATAATTTATTCAATAATAATTTTAAAGCCTTTGCTCTGTGACTCATGGAATTTTTTTCTTCGAGAGAAATCTCTGCCGCTGTTTTCTGCAGTTCCGGTATAAAAAAAACAGGATCATAGCCAAATCCGTTCATTCCTCTTTTCTCTGTAATCAGTAATCCTTCCCAGCAGGCCTGACATATTATCGGGGTGGGATCTTTGGCATGTCTCATATAAACCATGATACACCAGTATCTTGCAGTTCTTGATTCAGGTTCAAAAGGTTTAATGCAGTTTATCAGTTTATCCAGATTTTTAACGTCATCGGAATTGGGACCGGAAAAACGGGATGAGTATACTCCGGGTTCTCCGTTTAGGACATCAACCTCTATTCCTGAGTCATCTGCAATTGCAGGTAAACCTGTCTGCAAAGATGCGTTTCTTGCTTTAATGATAGCGTTTTCGACAAAAGTTGTTCCGGTTTCTTCTGCGTCACATACTCGATATTTACTTTGGGGAATTACTGTTATGCCCAAAGTTTTTAACATTGCATCAATTTCCTTTACCTTATTGGCATTACCTGTTGCCAGTACAATTTCTCTCATTTTTTATACCTTTCCGTGTTCTGATTTTCTGCCATTGGCATGTAGTTATTTAAAGCTTCAATAAATTCCTTTGAATTATAAAAACCCGAAAGTATTATTGCCTGTTCATGATGATTGAACAGTGCAACACTTGGTAATCCTACTAATTTAAAGTGATTTGAAATGGATGAATTTAAATCATTCTGCTCACTTAAATCTATTCTTATCAGTCTGATTTTCTGAATTCGTTTTATTACAGCTGAATCTGCGAATGTTTCCTGTTCATACTGTTTGCATGATGTGCACCATGTGGCATAAAAATCAACTATAACCTGGTCATTGTTTGATATTTCCCTGTTAAGTTCATCAAGGGATGCTATTGAAATGAATTCCGGAGTTTTGCTGGCAGACTGATGGTTTACAAGTAAAAAAGCGGATAGAACACCGCACGATATCACTGCGGTAACAGTTATCAGTTTAAACTTCGGACAGTGACGGACGAGTACAAGAATGATACTGCTGACAATTAATGCTGTTATGCAAATGGTTGAACACCAGTTCGGAATAATTCTGTCCAGCAGAATAACCGGAACTATGAGAGAGAATATTCCCAGCAGTTGCTTAATGGTCTTTAAGTATGTTCCCGATTTTGGCAGTATTCTTTTACCGAATGTTCCTATTATCAGCATCGGTATACCCATGCCGAAACCCATCAGGTATAAATTCATGCCGCCCGAAACAAGATTCCCGTGCTGTATTGTGTATAACAGGGATGCAGATACCGGTGCTGTTGTACAAGGAGAGCATACCAACGATGTTATTATACCTATTATAAAAGCTCCCAGTTTTGAATGAGATGTCTGGTTATCTGAAATTTTTTGCAGTCTGCTTGTTATGAATGCCGGTATCTGAAGATCGTATAAACCGAGCATTGACAGAGATAATGCTATAAAAATTAGGCTGAATATAATTATGATTGCCGGTTGCTGCAAAAACGCATGAGTCTGAGCGCCAAGGTAACTGCAGATAATACCGATTACAGTATAGGTTATTGCAATTCCCTGAACAAAACTGAAGGCAACAGGAAAATTATGTTTCCGATCATTTGTTGATAAGTGATATTTATTGTTGCCGAATAATATCAGACTTAAAATCGGATACATAGGGAAAACGCAAGGAGTGAATGCCAGAGAAAGACCGACGAAGAAAAAAACAATTGATGAAACCAAAGATGAACCGATGGAATAATTCTGCTGTTCGACAGTATGGTCTGATGTCAAATCCTTTAATTCGTGTTTTTGAACTTCGTTAACTTCCTGCTCTTTTTTTACTGTGGAATCTGAATTTTTTTCACTTTGTTTTGCATATTCTCCCAATTTAATATTGCTTTTTACAGGAGGGTAGCACATTCCCTGAGTACAGCCCTGGTAACTTATGGAAAGTTCACTGTCTGGTTTTAAGTTACTGTAGGAAATTTTAAAGTCAAGCTGATCAAAAAACACGTAACTGTCACCCATAAAATCATCATGGTGAAATATTCCTTCAGGAAGATCTTTTATTTCAAAGTTCCCCTCGTTTAAGGACACTTTTACAAGATGCCTGTACAGGTAATATTCAGGAGCAATAGAAATTGATACGGTTGTCTGGTTTTCTGCGGAGGTGATTGTTGCAATGAAAGCCTCTTCAACCGGTAAATATTTTGGTTTTACTGTGGTATTGCCGTTTAATTCCTGAAGTAAATCGTAGGAAAATACCGGTAAATTTAAACATAATATTGTGAAGATTATTAAAAATAAATAACTGCAAATGTGTTTCATGTTTTTTTGGCTTTCTTTTAATGTTATATTGTCTGTATTATTATATCTTATTTGTATAAAAATGACTCGTTAATGTTTGGTTTATGCCGGATGAAAAATAGTAATAAATGAGTTGTGCGGGGTAACTTTCTAACATGTAAAACGTTAGAAAAGGGTGATTTTGTTAAGTTTAAGGAATGAAAATGAAAAGAATTGCTAAATTTATTTTTGCCGGTGTTATGTCTGCAATGGTAACCGGCTGTGCCGTCATGTCAGAGGAAGAATGCAGATCAACCAACTGGTATGAGCGAGGTTACGCTGATGGTACCAAAGGTGTTGGTTCACATATGTTAAGAGAATACATTGATGCATGTCATAAGGTTGTTGCCGTCGATCAGAACGGCTATATGCGCGGACGCAGAGAAGGAGCAGAAGTGTACTGTACAAATGAAAATGCATTTTCACTCGGCACACAGAATACTTCTGTTTCCGATATATGTTCAGTGTCTTCAAATGCCAATAATTTTAATAAGTATTATAAACGAGGACATGCTGTGTACTCTGCAAGAGAATATCTGG
This sequence comes from uncultured Aeromonadales bacterium, assembly GCA_902761645.1. Lineage (GTDB taxonomy): Bacteria > Pseudomonadota > Gammaproteobacteria > Enterobacterales > Succinivibrionaceae > UBA2804. Next base: position 28,700 of record CACWLF010000002.1, read on the forward strand.
CAAAAATTGATGAATATATTAATGTTTGTTCTGAGTATTCCGTTTCTATGGACAGCAGAAGGCTCAGGGAACAGTTGCGCGCAAATCAGAATTATTTATCAAACCTGAGATATGATGTTGAGAATTATGTAAATTATGTAGAAGAACACGCATACAATGGCGGAATTACACTTCGTGACTATTCTTCTGAAATTAATCGTATGCCGTATCCTGATGCTATAAAAATCGCCAATAATATAGCAGAAGGTGAAAGAAAGTATGAAGAATCAAGAAGAGAGGCTGAACGTTATATGGATGATGCAAGGCACTGTATGAAAGAAGCTAATCGTAAGGACGATGGGGAAAAATACAACAGATGTCACGATAAATACAACTGCTGGAAAGATCGGGCTCACGAATTACACCGAGCCTATGAAGGTTTCCTGTATGAAGCTGAAAGAGGTTCTACAAGTTCATATTATCCTAGACATGTGAGAAGCTGCAGTACACATATCAGATAAACTGCAATAATCGTAATTATTTATAGAAAATATATTAATTTTTTTTTAGCTTTGACTTGAAATATTGATGTTAGACCATATATAAGTAAATGTTTAGGAAAACATGTGTTTATTTATGGAGAAATAAAAATGACTATTCGTCCATTACGAGATAAAGTTATTGTTAAAAGAGAAGAAGTTGAAGCTAAATCTGCTGGCGGTATCGTTTTGACTGGTTCTGCAACCCAAAAGTCCACCCGAGGTAAAGTAATTGCTGTCGGTACCGGAAAGGTTCTTGATAATGGTCAGGTTCAGCCACTTGCCGTTAAAGTTGGTGATTTGGTTATTTTTAATGAAGGTTATACAACTAAAACTGAAAAGTTAGACGGTGAAGAAGTTCTGATTCTTTCAGAAAACGATATTTTAGCTGTTGTAGAAGAATAATTATAAATAGAGAGGTTTAAAAAATGTCTGCTAAGGATGTTTTATTTGGAAATGATGCCAGAGCGAAGATGCTCGAAGGTGTAAATGTTCTGGCTAATGCCGTTAAGGTTACTTTGGGACCAAAGGGTCGTAATGTGGTTTTGGATAAATCATATGGTGCTCCAACCATTACCAAAGACGGTGTGACAGTTGCAAAGGAAATTGAGCTCGAAGACAAATTCATGAATATGGGAGCTCAGATGGTTAAGGAAGTTGCATCTCAGGCAAATGATGCTGCCGGTGACGGTACAACAACTGCTACAGTATTGGCTCAGGCTATTGTTACAGAGGGTTTGAAAGCTGTTGCTTCGGGTAGAAATCCTATGGATTTAAAACGTGGTATCGACAAGGCTGTAAGTGCTGCAGTAGCCGAACTTAAGAACATTTCTGTTCCTTGCAACGAAAGCAAGGCTATTGCTCAGGTAGGTACCATTTCAGCAAATTCAGACACAACCGTTGGTAATTTGATTGCTCAGGCAATGGACAAGGTAGGAAGAGACGGTGTGATTACAGTGGAAGAAGGAACCGGTCTGGAAGATTCATTGTCTACCGTTGAAGGTATGCAGTTCGATCGCGGTTATTTATCTCCATATTTCATCAACAAGCAGGAAAACGGCTCTGTTGAGCTGGATGATCCGTTTATTCTTTTGGTTGACAAAAAGATCAGCAATATTCGCGACATTTTAACCTTATTGGAAGGCGTTGCAAAATCAGGCAAGCCTTTACTGATCATAGCTGAAGATGTTGAAGGTGAAGCTTTGGCAACTCTGGTTGTTAATAATATGCGCGGAATTGTTAAGGTTGCGGCAGTTAAGGCTCCTGGCTTTGGTGATCGCAGAAAAGCAATGCTGCAGGATATCGCTATATTAACAAACGGTACCGTAATTTCTTCTGAACTGGGTATGGAATTGGATAAGGCAACTTTGGAAGATTTAGGTAAAGCTAAGAAAGTTGTAATTACCAAGGATAATACTACTATCATCGACGGCGTTGGTGAAAAAGCAAATATCCAGGATCGTATTGCTCAAATCAAGAAACAGATTGAAGAAACCAAGTCTGATTACGATAAGGAAAAACTTCAGGAACGAGTTGCTAAACTGTCAGGCGGTGTAGCTGTTATCAAGGTTGGCGCAGCAACTGAAGTTGAAATGAAGGAAAAGAAATATCGCGTTGAAGATGCATTGCATGCTACTCGTGCTGCAGTGGAGGAAGGTGTTGTTCCTGGCGGCGGAGTTGCATTGGTTCGTGTTTCTGCTAAGCTGTCAGGTTTACAGGGTGATAATGAAGATCAGAATGTAGGTATCAGAGCGGCATTGAAAGCAATGGAAGCTCCTTTACGTCAGATTGTTACCAATGCAGGTGAAGAACCTTCAGTAGTAGCTAATAAAGTTAGGGATGGCAGTGGTAATTTCGGTTATAACGCTGCGGATGAAACATATGGTGATATGCTGGAAATGGGTATTCTTGATCCAACCAAGGTTACTCGTTCTGCTTTGCAGTACGCATCATCAATTGCCGGTTTAATGATTACAACTGAATGCATGATTACTGACAAGCCAAAGGCAGACGCCCCGGCGGCTCCTGCCGGAATGGGCGGCATGGGTGGAATGGGCGGAATGATGTAATTCTATCCTGTTGTTAATATGAAAATCTGATTTTTAAGCCTGCGTGATGCAGGCTTTTTTCTTAATACAAGCAGTGTAATGCAAATTCTGCATCAAAAGGTTAGGAATCTCTAATATTTTTATCATTTATTGTTTTATAATGTCTAAGTTTATTATTTTTAGGTATTTAAAATAGTGTCGGTTGTATTGTATTTGATGATTTTCATCATAATTATTCTATTCATCAGTGTTATTCTGCTAATGCAGAATATAAGCAAACTTAATAATATTAAGCAATTGTATGAGGGCAAAATTGAAGCGTACGAACGATTACTGGATTGTTCTCATGATTTGTTTTGGATAAAAGATCGTGAGTATCGCCTGCAGTTTGTGAATGAAGAATATAAAAAATTATTTCCCGCTGTCTCTGATTTTGTTGGTATGACTGATCATGATCTGGCGGAAAAGTTTTTAGCGGATGGTTATCGCGCAGATGATGAAAAGGTAATGTCAAGCGCACGAGAACTTCATTATCAGGAAAATGATAAAGGAGTTTCATGGTTTGAGTCAACAAAGATTCCCGTGTTTAAGGGGAAAGATCGCAAAGTGGTAGGCTGTGCAGGAATAGCTCGTAATATTACAGACTTTAAAGCCCAGGAATCCAAAGTGTATGAACTGGAGCATTTGGATTATCTGTCAGGATTAACTAATCGATATTCGTTTGTTACTGAAGGAAAAAGGCACATAGAACAATGTATTTCTGAAGGTGGAACTGTCTATCTGGTTCTTGTTCATGTTGATCGTTTTTGCAATGTTAATGCGCTTAACGGTTTAAAAATCGGAGATGAATTACTTCGATTTGTTTCATTTGAACTGCGCAAGGTTGCGAAAGATTTTCAGACACAGATTTCAAGAGTCGGAGGAGATGACTTTTGTTTTGTCATGGATAGCAATCCAAAACAAAATGATGTTGCAAAACTGGTAGAACAGATTCAGCTTGTTTTCAGTAAACCGTTTGAAGTTGCAGGAATGCATGTTAATTTATCATGCAGTATAGGTGTTTGCGGAACTCAAAATAATGAAATTTCCGGCTTTGAATATTTATATCGAAATGTTGAATTGTGCATGCATATAGCCAAACAGAAAAATAAAAACAGGGTCACTTATTATGAAGACATAGAAGTGGATCAAATGCTTAGGAAACTATCCATTGAACTTGAACTGTCTTTTGCAATGCAGAATGAGGAGTTTTATATTGTTTACCAGCCGAAAATTGATGTAGAAAGCGGTAAGTATATTGGTTCTGAATCATTGCTGCGCTGGAAAAACAAAAAATTGGGAGAACTGGCGCCTTTAGAATTTATAGAGTCCGCAACCCAAATGAAATTGATGGTTGAAATCGGATATTGGCAAATTGAAAAAACCATTACACAGAATCTGGAATGGGGTGCTTGCGGATATCATATGATGCCTATTTCAATTAATTTAAATGAAACTCAGTTTTTTGATGATAACTTAACAAGAAAATTATCTGAACTTTTAGTGAAGTATAATTATCCTGGTGATTTGATTGAATTTGAAATCTCTGAAAGAAATTTCATTATCGATAATAACAGTGCCTGCAGAATTTTAAGTGAACTTCATGAATTGGGAGTTAAAATTTCCATTGACGATTTTGGTGTGGATTTTTTCAGCATGTTTAATATTGCCAAACTTGATATTGATTGTATTAAGATTAATCAGCAATATTTGGACAGGTTAGGCTGTGAACAGAATAATTTGGATATAGTCAAATCAATTATTGCCTTAATTAATAAACACAATATCAAATTAATGGTATCAAATGTCGAAAAGGCAGAAGATATCAGAAATGTTAAAAATTTAAAAATAAATGCTGCACAGGGTTTTTACTATAAAAAACCCATGTTCTCAGATGAATTCTCGATATATTTAAAAAACATTTAGTTATGTATAGAACCGGATAATTGCTATAGCTGGTTTATAAAAATACTTTAATGAGATGTTTTATGGTGTCTTTCATGAAAACAGGAACATTTTTTATCGGAAAGAGAGAGATTCATTTTAGGGTTACCTCGTCCCGTTCAACTATTTCGGTTCGTATCGATAGATACGGAAAACTTCAGGTTTCCGGTCCCAGAACGACTACTTTGCGTGATATAAATGCTTTACTGAATAAATATAATGACATCATAAATCAGAAACTTGATAATTTAAAGTATAATCCATGCTTGCAGAATTATGAGTCAGGTAAAAAATATCTGATATTGGGGAAGCTTTTTAAAATATCCATGAATGTTGTTTCTGAGAGAGAGACAATGTCTGAAAATGTAAATTACGAAATAGATGACAGTAATGCAAATATAAATTTCAAAATAACCCAAACATTGTTTAATCATTGGAATAAAGAATTATTAAGTGTTGATTCTGACAGTGATTTTAGCAGAGGCAACTCGGATTTCAGTGGAGAAAACAAGGATAAGACAGTTGTTTCCCTGATGTTTGAAAGATTGCTTTGTTATTTGCTATACCAAATTATTACGGATTCGGTACGATATTTCTGTGGATTATTAGGTTTGCAGAAGCCGGTAATTAAACTCAAATCATACAAGAGCAGGCATGGTTGCTGTTATTTCAAAAAAAATCTGGTTATTTTTGATAAAGGATTGATTTTTCACGATCAAGCAACTATTAATGCGTGTGTCGTTCATGAACTGGTTCATTTTTATGAGCCGAATCATTCGAAGAAGTTTTATGATATGGTTTACCGGTATTATCCGAATTACGATTTGGCGGATAAGAAACTAAAGGATTCTGTAAACTATTTGTCGAACCTTAATCGACAACTGAGACAAAAAGATGGATTGCCGAAGTAATTCATAAATTAGCAACATGACTGAAAATAGAACTTTAAGTTTAATTATCGGTACTCAAAGTTCTACCAATCATACAGACTTTTTCAATTAGAAAATATCACTAACATCCGGTGTTGACTTGTTTTCTCCTTCCGAAGCATTTTCGTAGTTGAAATAGTTGAATGTTCCTGTCGATTTGACAGAAGGATCTGTATCGTTTTCAAAGAATTCATTTCTGGAATTTCCTGCACCCTGATTTACAAACAGACCTGTATTACGATCCACCCTGTGTACAAATACATTGTTAGGTTTAAGAACCGGTGATTCTGGTTTATCCTTCATATATGGAACCATAAAGTAATTCCATATTGGCTGGGCAACAGTTGCGCCTGATTCTCTGCCAAGATTTCTTTGCTGATTATCAAATCCTGTCCAGACAGTTGTTACATAGTTTGAATTCAGACCGGAAAACCAGCAGTCTCTTGAATCGTTAGAGGTACCTGTTTTTCCGGAAAAATCTTTTCTGTTAGGCATTAATTTGGCAGTTCTCCATCCTGTACCGTTGAAGCCGTGCAATCCTCTTTCTGCACCGCCATAAATTGCGGTGTGCATTGCTTCTGATATTAGAAATGCATTAGCATGAGAAATTATCTGCGGTGCAATGCGATGACCTTTTCCGTCTGAATACGCTAATCCGTCTAACACATGATCTTTGCACATCGGGCATGCAATTATTGGATTTGCCTTGAACAATACATTACCTTGAGCATCTTCAATGCGATCTACAATATATGGATTTATCAGAAATCCGCCGTTTGATATGGCGGCATAGCCGCGAACCAGTTGAAGAGGTGTTACGTCGAGTGAACCTAAAGCTAATGGATCATTCTGATAGATCTTGCTTACTGTTAAACCGAAGTTATTCAAATGTTCAACTACTTTCATAAGTCCGGTTCCGCGTAACAGTCTTACTGCAACCACGTTTTTTGATTTAGCCAGTGCTTCTCGGACTGTGATAGGACCGTCGTAAACATTAGGGGAATTTTTAGGGCTCCAGCCTGATTTTTTACCTGTTTCCCATGACGATATTGGAGCATCCAAAACAAGAGTGGAAAGTGTATATCCATTTTGTAACGCAGCAGAGTAAACAAAAGGTTTGATATTGGAACCTGCCTGACGTTTCGCTTGTTCTGCTCTATTGAACTTACTCTGTTTAAAGCTGAATCCTCCTACAACCGCTTTAATTGCTCCGTTGTGTGAATCCAAAGAAATCAGAGCTGCCTGAGCAGCTGGTAGTTGAGATAATCTTAATACATCTTTTTCGTCAGTATAGACAAAAATCTGATAACCTGGCTTTAGAACTTCTTTTGCATTTTTTGGGGGATTACCGATTCTTCTGTCCGTTAGAAATTTACCTGCCCATTTAATACCATCCCAGCCAATAACTCCCTTCTTGTTGCCCTTGATTGCAACAGTGGCTTCCTTGGTATCGACAGATAATACTACAGCCGGTTCAAGTAGACTGTAATTTGGCTGTTTTTCAAGATATTTATAGATTTTTTCTTCTTCCCATGGTTTTTCTGTACTATTCCAAAGAGTTGCGACAGGACCTCTGAATCCATGCCTGCGGTCGTAATCGGTTAGACCTTTGAATACAGCTAAATCTGCTAATGCCTGATCCTGAGAATTAACGGTAGTAAAAACCTTTATACCCTGGCGAGTTACTTCTTCTCCGAAATTATCAATAATACGCTGCCGGGTCATTTCGGCAACATAATCCGACTGAAACTCAATTTCTATAGGATGATATTTTGTTTCTACCGGCTCGGCAATTGCAGTTTCAAATTCTTTTTTAGTAATGAAATTCTGTTCAAGCATTTTTTGGAGAACAAGGTTTCGTCTGAATTCAGAATTTTTGGGGTGTGATATCGGATTATAGGATGAAGGCGCTTTAGGTAATCCGGCTAAAATCGCCATTTCTCCGATAGTTAAATGCTGGAGATCTTTACCGAAATATATTTCGGCAGCAGCAACAACCCCGTAGGTGTTATGTCCAAGAGCTATCTTGTTCAGATAAAGCTCCATTATCTGATCTTTGGTTAATTCCTGTTCGATCTTGATGGATATGAGGAGTTCAATGACTTTTCTTTTTATTGTTCTTTCAGGTGTCAGGAAAAAATTTTTGGCAACCTGCTGTGTTATCGTACTGGCACCCTGCTTTTTTTTGCCGGTTTTGGCAAATTCGACTGCGGCTCGCATAATACCTATAGGATCAAATCCTTTATGTGTATAAAATCTCTGATCCTCAATTGCGACAAATGCCTGAATAAGTTTGGTTGGAACCTGATCTATTGTTACAGGTTTTCTCTTTATTTCTCCGAATACAGCCATAAGTTTTCCGTCATTGGAGTATATCTCCATTGGAGTTTCTAACTCGACGGTTTTTAACTGATCAATATTCGGAAGTTCTTTTTCAACTTCAAGCAAATAGTAGCATACAACTGATGTACCGCACGCTATTAAAAAAATTACGAACCAAAAAAATCTTCTATACCAACAAAACATTTTGAATCTAGCACCTATTAATAATTTTATAACATTATAATTTTAAAACTGTTATTAGACTACATAAATTTAAGCAGATATAAAAAAGAAGTGTTAATAATCTGTACATGGCGTATAATTCAAAAGGTGAGGCAATACTTGAAGCTGTTTCTGCTTATAATATTACCCAAGATTTGCTTTACCTATTTTACCCAGTAATGTAATAAGTTGAAGATAACATTAATGAATATAAAAATATAATGAGAAAGTCTGAATTAATTGAACAAAAATAATACAAAAATATTTTTTTTTGTTAATCACGTCAAATAAGAGAGTATTTGTTACTATCCTAAACTAGATATTTTTAATTTAGCGTATAGAATAAGTCTTGTTATAGTAGGTTTTTTTTATTAACAGCACGGATGCAATTATGCGTAAAAACAAAAATCAAGGCAACACGTATTCCATGATTGGAGTAGACTTCGGAAGTCAGTCAATCAAGGCTGTTGCATTAGTTAATGGTAGCAGAACGAGCAATTTCCAGATTGAATCTTGTGGTGAAGTTGTTACTCCTAAGGGAGCTATAATGGATTACCAGATTCAGAATACGGAACAAGTCTCAAAATCTGTGGCGCAATTGTTGCGTACACTAGGTGTAAAGACACGATACGTTGCAACTTCTGTTTCAGGGTCCAATGTTATCAGTAAAGTAGTTCCTGTAGATAATACAATAACTACTGATGAGGCATTGCAGGAGTATATTAACCGCGAATCCGATCAATTGATACCGTTTGCTTCTGAGGATGTAAGTTTGGATTTTGAAATAATAGGTCCGAACCTAGAAGATCCTTCAAAGTCTGATGTGCTAGTAAGCGCAACAAGATCTAGCAATGTGTCTGATCGCCTGGAGGTCTTTGGACCGAATAATTATGAAACAAAAGTAATTGATGTGTCTATTCACGCCATAGCAAGAGCGGTTAAGGCTATTTATCCAAATTTGGCTGTAGCAGATTCAAAGACATGTGCGATAGTGGATATAGGAGCTGTTACCATGACATTTGGTGTTATGGTTAATGGTGAAATTGTTTATACACGTCTGCAGAGTTTCGGCGGTGATAATTTCACACAGTCAATAGCACATTTTTATAATGTTCCTTATGATGAAGCAGAAAAGATGAAAGTCCAGGAGAGATTGCCTGCTGATGCATTAAGCGATGTGATTCCGCAGCACTTCTCGATGCTAACATCGCAGATTAAGCGTAATTTGCAACTGTATGCTTCTACGTCTTCAAACAATAAAGTTTCAATGATTATCTTAACCGGTGGCGGAAGTCTGGTTCCGGGATTGGCTGAGCATTTGTCAAATCAGTTGAAAATAGAAGTTAAGCACCCTGATCCGCTTGATTCGTCTCCAAATCAGAGATCAGATAGTTTAAAACATGGCGCTAAGTATATGACTGCACTTGGTTTAGCGTTAAGGAGTTTTGAACCATGTCAAATATAAATTTATTACCATGGCGTGAGGAATTGCAAAGACGCCGTAATGCCACATTTTACATGGCATTAGCGATTGCCTTTGTTGTTGCTGCATTAATTGGTTCTGTTGGATACTGGTATGTGCAACAGTTAGTTGATAATCAGCAAACAAGAATTAATCGTTTAAATGAGGAAATTAAAAAACTGGATGTGAAACTTGCAACAATTGATGGCTTGAAAGCTGAAATCGACAGTATGAAAAGACGTATGGATACCATTACCCGTCTTCAAGAGTCCAGAAATCAGGCAGTTCATTTGTTGAATGATCTTCCTACATTTGTTGGCAGCGGAGTTTATCTTGATAAGGTTTCTTTAAACAATGGAAAAGTTTCCGTACAAGGTGCGACAGAAGCTCACTTGCGTGTAGTTGCAATGATCAGAGCTATTGAAGCAAGTACATGGTTGAAGAATCCTGTAATTAAGAATATTGTTGCAGAAAAAGGAAGCAACTCAATTGTTAGCCAGGCTGCTCGTGCGTTCGGCTTGAACCTAAGTGATTTTGACATGAGTTTCGACGTTCCTTATTCTGTTGAACAAGAACAAACAAATGTAACTAGAAGGGGTAGAAGATAATGGCTAGGTTAGAAGATTTTAGTAACTTAGATGTACACAATCCTGGATCTTTCCCGTTGGTTATTAAAGGGTTATGTTTGATTGCGGTTGTGGTTGTCGTTTTAATGGCATCTGCTTATTTGATATTCGGTACTGATGGCTGTCCATGGGATGAAAAAATTCAAAAAGAAGCGGAAGTTGAAAAGTTGAAAGCACAGTTTTATGAGAAAGCACAAAGAGCCAATAATCTTGAGGCTTATGAAGAGCAGAAGAGAAAACTTGAGTCGATGTTGCGTGATCAGTTGAACATGCTTCCTAACAGTAATGAAATTGCTCAGTTGTTGAGTGATATCAGTAAAACTGCTACTGATAACGGCTTGAAATTGGAAAAAATCAATTGGGCACCTGAGCAGAGAAAGGAAATGTATACCGAAATACCTATGGATATTGTAATCGTAGGTGATTACGCTAGAATGGGTGGTTTTACCGCAGATGTAGCTAATTTAAGCCGTATCGTGGTTATTGAAAAATTTGATATTCAGCATTATACAAATCAGTCTGAAGATCTGAAAATGACTATGACTGCGAAGACCTACCGTTATAATGAGCAGGAAAATAATGCTAAAGGCAAAAACGCGCAGAGGGGTGGCAGATAATGAATAATAAATTGTTACCTATATTAGTATTATCCTTGTCAGCATTGACTTTAGTTGGATGTAATGATAATGATGATTTGGAAGCTTACATTAAGAACAGTTACAATCAGCCTGCACAGCCTCCTGAGCCTTTGCCTGAACCTGTAAAGTTTGAGGCTATGCCGTTTGAACCGCAAACTGATCGTTCTCCTTTCTCTTTGCCTAAACCAGAAAATATTGTGGTACAGAAGGCTGCTAAGAAGGATGGGGACTGTTTGATGCCAGACACAACTAGACCTAAAGATGTTTTGGAACAGTACGCTTTGGAAAATTTATCCATGAGAGGTACGTTTAAGGATGCATCCGGTCAGATTTGGGCTTTGATCAATGCTGGTTCATCTGGCAGTTTAGAGCATCAGAAGGTACGTGTGGGAAATTATTTAGGTTTAAATAATGGTAAGATTACAGCAATTACGCCTAATGCTATTGAGATTGAAGAGTATATTGGCAAAGGTGATGGTTGCTTTGAATTAAAACCAACTATGTTAGAACTTGCTGTGTCTAACACATTAAAGTAAATAGGCAGGAAATTAATTATGAAATTACGTAGAACAAAAATTGGTCTATTGGTAGGATTGGCAACTTTAGCTGGTGCTTGTTTACCTGCTGATGCTGCTAGACTTCAACAGGTAAGAGTAAATCCGTTGATGGCAGGACAGACTGCTATTGAGTTTGAATTCGATGGCAGTGTTTCTTACACTGATGTTTTGAAATATCGTCCTAATTACCTTTTGGTTAATGTAGCAGATTCTCAATCTGATTTTGCCAAAGATAAGATTGCCATTAACAATGGAACTGTAAAAGATGTTGATATTGGAGCATCCGGAACTGATTTACAATTAAAGGTTGGTTTAAAGGATTTAGTTCCATATAAAATTGCTCAGAATGGAAATTCTGTAGTTGTTACATTAGGTCAGGATGGAAAGTCTATAACTGCCAAAGCTAATGCAAATGTAGCTGGAGCAACCATTAATTCCATCAATAATGTTGATTTCAGAAAGAATGGAACAGATGAAGGTCTTGTTGTTATCGGTTTGGATAACAATTCAGCAGCAGTTGATGTTTCTCAGCGTGGTAGTAACAGTGTTCGTGTTAAATTTAATGCCACTGGGGTGAACGCAGATCAGCTGCAGACTTATGATGTAACTGATTTTGGAACACCTGTTAAGTCAATGCATGTTTCCAAGCAGGGAAATACAGCGATCGTTGACGTTGCATTTAATGGCAGAGTAGATTATAAAACCGAGCAGGATGGCAACAAGTTAGTATTAAAGATTAGCAAGAAGAAGGAAGTCAAGAAAGATATGCCAAAGTATAATGGCAAGCCAATTTCTTTAAACTTCCAGGATGTTCCTGTAAGAACAGTTCTTCAGTTGATTGCTGATTTCAATAATTTTAACCTGGTAACTACAGATACAGTACGTGGTAATATTACCATCCGTTTGGATAGTGTGCCATGGGAACAAGCTTTAGAAACTATTTTACGCATTAAAGGCTTGGATAAGCGTCTTGATGGCAATATTCTTCTTGTAGCTCAAGCTAAAGAATTAGCAGATCTTGAAGAGCAAAAACTGCAAGGTCAAAAGAAGGTTGAAGAATTAGCTCCGCTGGTAACTGAATACGTTCAGGTTAATTATGCAAAAGCTTCAGAAATTTCTAAACTTCTTGCTGCCGGCGGTGGAGAAAATGGTTCAAACAGAATACTTTCCAACCGTGGTTCTGTGTCTGTTGATCAAAGAACAAATACTTTGATTGTTAAGGATACTGCCGAGACACTGGATAAGGTTCAGGATTTGGTTAAGAAGCTCGATGTACCTATTAAACAGGTTACGATTGAGGCAAGAATTGTTACTGTCGATGATACTGTGACTGATGAATTAGGTGTAAACTGGTCCTTAAGTAAGAATGGAAACAATGATCCTCAGAAGGCGTATTCAATTGCCCACAATTCTACTTTGAATCCATATGGTACGGATACTGATTCAGGAACTGATACATGGGATCGTACGAATGGTAACGGACATGGTCACTGGATGACTCAGACTGCTTTTGATACCGTATCTACCGGTATTGGTCTGTCAATCGGTAAGATTTGGGATAATATCCTGGTTGATATGTATCTTTCTGCTTTGGAAACTGAAAACAAAGCCGAGGTTATTTCTTCTCCAAGAGTAACAACAGCTGATCAGCAGGAAGCTTTGATCGAACAAGGTGTGGATATTCCTACTGAAGTTTCGACATCTTCCGGTTCTACTTCTACTGAATGGAAGAAAGCTGTGTTAAGTTTGAAGGTTACACCTCAAATTACTCCTGATAACAGAATTATCCTTGATTTGGTTGTAACTCAGGATACTATGGGTGAGGAAGTTGCTACCGGAAACGGTCGTTCAAGATCAATCAATACTCAAAGAGTTGAAACTCAGGTATTGGTTGAAAACGGTGAAACTATCGTTTTAGGCGGTATTTATCAGCAGGAAATCACAAAACGTGTTTCTAAAGTTCCATTGTTAGGTGATATTCCTTACTTAGGAGCCCTCTTCAGATATACCAATAATGCAAATCGTAAGAGAGAATTGCTCGTATTTGTAACACCTAAGATTGTTATCGATAAGCAGTAATCTGGTTTTGTATTTTGGTTTTATCAGATTAAGCCGGTGCGTAGCATCGGCTTTTTTTCGTGATATACCGAAGCAAAAATGTTAAAATAATACTTATTATTAGTGTAAAAATTTATTTAGTAAGAAATAATATATTTAAAATGGCTGATAAACGAAATATTTTTTTAATTGGTCCCATGGGTGCAGGGAAAAGCACAATCGGAAAGTATTTGTCTGAATTTTTGCATTTGGAGTATATTGATTCTGATGCGGAAATTGAAAAAAGAACAGGTGCTGATATATCTTGGGTTTTTGATGTAGAAGGCGAGGAAGGATTTCGTAAACGTGAAGAAGCTGTAATTGATGATCTTACTCAAAAACAAGGTATTATATTGGCGACCGGAGGTGGAGCTGTGATAAATGCAAACAACCGCCAGCATTTATCTGCAAGAGGCGTCGTGGTATACTTGCTCACTCCTGTTCAAACGCAGTATCAAAGAACATTGAAAGATCGACGTCGGCCTTTGCTGCAAACCGTAGATCCGTTAAAAACTCTACAAGAGTTAATGAATAAAAGGGAACCTTTATATCAGGAAATTGCCGATTTTGTTATTGATACAAGTAAATTAACTGCAAAAGCTGTTGCACAGAATATAGTTAAAATGATAGAGAGATCTTAATAGTGAGAACGTTAGTTGTTGATTTGGGAGACAGAAGTTATCCTATACATATTGGAAATGGTTTAATCTCTGAGGTTAATTATTTCAAAGATGCAATTAAAAATAAACGTGTAATTATAGTTACCAATGATACAGTTGCTCCATTATATCTTGACAGATTGAAAAATACTCTTTCCGACTATCAGGTGTGTGAGTGCATATTGCCCGATGGTGAAAAATTCAAAACTTTGGATAGTTTTAATAAAATTATCACTACCATGCTGGAGAATTCACTCGGTCGCGATTGCACTGTCATAGCGCTGGGAGGCGGTGTGATCGGTGATTTGGCCGGTTTTGCAGCTGCATCCTACCAGCGTGGTGTTGATTTTATTCAGGTGCCAACTACGATCTTATCCCAGGTTGACTCGTCCGTTGGTGGTAAAACTGGTGTAAATCATGAACTGGGTAAAAACATGATAGGTGCATTTTATCAGCCTAAGACAGTTGTTATTGATTTGAACTGTCTTAAAACTTTGCCTAAGAGAGAGATTTCTGCGGGACTGGCAGAGGTTGTCAAATATGGAATTATTTGGGATTATGATTTCTTTCAGTTTCTTGAGTCTAATATATCTGGTATTACAGAGCTTGATAATAAGCTTTTGGAACACATGATTTACACATGCTGTTCAATCAAAGCTGAAGTTGTTCATCTTGATGAACGAGAGGGCGGTGTAAGGGCTTTGCTTAATTTAGGACACACATTCGGACATGCAATCGAATCATATATGGGATATGGAGTATGGCTGCATGGAGAAGCTGTTGCTGCCGGAATGGTGATTGCAGCAAATGTAGCAAGGTTGAAAGGTTTTGTTGATGCTACCTATACCGAACGAATTAAATCATTATTGGAAAAAGCCGGATTGCCTGTTGAAGCGCCAAAAGAAATGACCTATAAAGATTTCCTCCAAAAGATGGTACATGATAAAAAGGTTAAGAATGGATGCATCAGGTATGTAATTCCGACACAAACAGGAAAATCCGAGGTAATGTCAGACATTTCTGAAGATATTATTGTTAAAGCAATAGAGGGATAACTGCAGTAATGATTAATGGAGGAAAATTATTACTATCTCAAATAGAAATAATTAAGGGAATTATTTCTCAGATTTCCCGCAGACCAAGCTTTATTGTTATCAATGGAGAGATTGGGGCAGGAAAAACCACTATTTGTGAGGCAATAATTTCCTACTTCCAAAAAAAAAGTCAGAAAAACATATTGGGTTTTTCCGGGTTGACTGCTGATCCTCTTCAAATAAGAAATAATCTGATTAAAGGCTTTTTCAATTGTACAAACTTTGATGAGAGTGAAAAACTTTCTGTTACATGCCAAATGTTTGACATTGCAAGAACAGATGGATTGTTGATTATAGATTCTGTTGATTGTATTGAAGATCAAAAATTTGCAGAAGAACTGTATAGCTTTTTTGATGAATACAAAGATAGTCTTCACCTCTCAATTATTGTATCAACAAGCAGATTATTGTCTAATTTATTGTATAATGATGATCTAGATTGTGTTGTAGAGTATACAATTCCCCATTTGAATGTCAGAGACAAGAAGAATTTATTAAAATATTATTTAGAAAAAAAATTCTTGTCTCAGCTTGAAAATCAGGATTATTTAATAGGCTTAATTGAAAATTGCGGCACTTTACCCGCTGAAATTGTAAAATTTGTGGAGAATAATGAAATGTCAGGAATGAATTTTAACGAAGATGATCTAGATAATAAGAACAATGCATCTCCAGAAACTATCGTTCCAAATAATGAACATGAGGAAAGAGTGGTTAAGCACGTAATAGCAAAGCCTACCGGACCTAATAAAACAGTAGTGATAGCCGTTGCTGTTGTACTGTCGCTTGTTCTAATTGGAATTGTTTCGCTGCTGCTTAAAAAACAGAATATATCCAATCCTGAAGAGGTCGTTGTGGCGCAGCAGAAACCGGTTAAGCAGATAGAGACAGTCATTGATAGTGCAAGCATTAATGGACATTCTGAGCAGGATGGTGAAGATGATGCTCTTGAAAATCAGATGATTGATAATATGATGTCCGGCAGTAATGATATAAATATTGATGCACCTATTGCCAAAACAAAGGACAATGAAGGTGATCCGAAAGAAATAAATGTTGCTGCGAATGACGTCGCGAACGATTCAATTCAGAAAATTGAACAAGTTGAAAACGATTTAAAAGCGCAGGTTAAAACTGCCGAGAATAAGATTGACGAGCAAAGCAAGGCTTTGCAGCAGAAGGTTAATGATGTTGAGAATAATGTAAATGCCGCGTTGGAACAACAGAATAATAAGAAGGAATCTGTACAGAATAACCAGCCAGAAGTGGCAGAAATCAACAAGGAGCAAAAGACTGAAAATAATTCTCAGCCGGTGAATGATCCAAAAGCTGCATCAGCAGAAAAGCCTAAAGTTGATGCAGATAAAAAAGAGCTGAAGGAAAAGGACAAATTAACAAATAAACCGGATGCGAAGACTGTTGCAAAAACTGAATCAAAGCCTGTTGCAAAGCCGGAAACTAAAAAAGAAACTGCTAAAACTGAGCAGAAGGTTGCAAAAAATGATACAAAAGTTCAATCCAATACATCTCTTAAAGTTGGTGAGGTAAAGTCGTTTGCAGAACTGTCAAATAACAAACCGGCAGCTAATGATAAACCTAATGCAGCCCCTTCTGCGAAGAATTTCGTTGTACAGGTGGCATGTTCCGCCAACAAGGCTGATTTGCAGGCAAAGCGCAGCAAATACGGAGACGGAGCATTTATTTATGAAAGAAATAATAATGCATTGAAATATGTTCTGGTTGTTGGTTATTTTGCAACACAGAAAGACGCTGCAAACGCTGCTAAAAAAATTGGTAACGGTGCGTTTACCAAATCAATGGCTGCGGTGAATAAAGAACGCATTTAGTTTATATATTAAGGTTTGACGGGTGGCTAAAGGTTGATAACTTTTAGCCATTTTTTGTTCTACCTGATTTTTTGATTTAGCATATGAATAAATATCAGTTAAGTCTGCATAATTGTTTGGTATAATTGTCTTATGCCTGTAATGAATTACGGAGTTGAAATGAAGAACGAATATTGGATTGCTCCATCAATTTTATCTGCAAATTTTGCAAAACTGGGTGAAGAGGTTGATAATGTTTTATCTGCCGGTGCCGACATTATCCATTTTGATGTAATGGATAATCACTATGTACCTAATCTAACAATAGGTCCTCTTGTGTGTGAGGCTCTCAGGAAGTATGGTGTACGATGCCCTATAGATGTTCATTTAATGGTTGAACCTGTTGATGATCTGGTGCCTATGTTTGCCAAAGCAGGAGCTTCTTTTATTACATTTCATCCTGAGGCCACAAGACATATTGATAGAACACTGCAGCTTATAAAATCGTTCGATTTGAAAGCAGGTCTGGTTTTTAATCCTGCAACTCCTTTATCTTATCTGGATTATGTGCTGGATAAGCTTGATATTATCATGCTTATGTCTGTAAATCCAGGTTTTGGCGGTCAGAGCTTTATTCCGAGTACTCTTGACAAGTTGGTACAGGTAAGAAAAATCATTGATCAGTCCAAACTGAATATCAGGCTTGAGGTTGACGGAGGAGTTAAGGTTTCAAATATTGCGGAAATAGCACGTGCCGGTGCTGATACTTTTGTTGCCGGATCTGCAATATTCGGGCAGGATGATTATAAAAGAGTAATCAATGAATTTCGTGAAAATTTAAAAAATTAATGTCAGCGAAGTTTATGGAACTACATAATAAGATTGAACTGCTTATCTTTGATCTTGACGGTACCCTGGCAGACACTGTTCCTCAGATTGCGTTATCTGTCAAAAGAGCTCTTGAAAAAAATAGTATTTTATTTCCAGGAGAAGATCGGATTAGAGGATTTGTTGGCAACGGAGCTGATAAATTGCTTCAAAGAGCAATGACAAACAAGTTTGAAGTAACTGATGCTGATTTTGATCCTGAACTGTTTCAGAAACTCCGTATTGATTACTTTAAAATTTATATGGAGGAAATCGGTAATCATTTTTCCTTGTATCCGAATGTAGAAGATACATTGATTTTTTTAAAGAAATCAAATTTTAAACTTGCCATAGCAACCAATAAACCTGATATTTATATTCGCCCATGGCTGACTGCGGCAAATTTGGAGAATATATTTGATTTAACTGTTGGCAGCGGTGTGTTGTCAACTAGAAAGCCTGATCCCGAAATACTGTTTTATGTATGCAATAAATTAGGTGTGAGTCATGAACATTCATTAATGGTTGGTGATTCCTCAAACGATATTATTGCGGCTCAAAATGCAAAAATGCGATCTGTAGGATTAACATATGGATATAATTACAGTAAGCCTATTAAATTGTTCAATCCGACATATGTGCTTGATGATTTTAGTAAAATTAAAGAAATTGTAATAGGATAAAACCTTATATGTCTAAAGAAATTGTTTTTAGCGGCGCTCAGCCTTCCGGTGAGTTGTCAATCGGTAATTACATTGGAGCCTTGCGTCAGTGGGTATCAATGCAGGATAGTTATGACAGTATTTATTGTGTAGTTGACGAACATGCTATCACTGTTCGGCAGGATCCAAAAAAACTGCACGAGGCATGTTTCAACACTTTGGCCGTGTATTTGGCTATTGGTATAGATCCGGAAAAAAGTACAGTGTTTTTACAGTCTCATGTTCCTGAACATGCTGAATTAGGATGGATTTTAAACTGTTATTCTCAGATGGGGGAACTGTCACGAATGACTCAGTTTAAAGACAAATCAGCCCGTTATGAAAATAATGTGACTGTAGGTCTTTTTGATTATCCATGCTTAATGGCTGCCGATATTCTTTTGTATAAAACTAATCTGGTACCTGTCGGTATAGATCAGAAACAGCATTTGGAATTAACGTGTGATATAGCTGAACGTTTCAATAATCTTTACGGACCTGTTTTTACATTGCCTAAACCTTTTATTCCTGAGCATGGAGCTAAAATTATGAGTCTTCAGAATCCGGAAAAGAAAATGAGTAAATCGGACGATAACAGAAATAATGTAATTACTTTATTGGAAGAGCCGAAATCCATTGTTAAGAAAATCAAGCGTGCAGTAACAGATTCGGATGAACCGCCTGTTGTTCGCTATGATAAAGTAAATAAACCAGGTGTTTCCAATTTGCTTGATTTGATGAGTTCTGTGACTAATATACCTATTAGCCAGCTGGAACAGCACTTCGAAGGAAAAATGTACGGTCATCTCAAAGGAGAAGTTGCTGATGCTGTTGTTGCATTTCTGGAACCTGTACAGAAGAAATATGCTGAATTGCGCTCCAATGAAGATTATTTACTGCAGGTATTCAGGAAAGGTGCCGAAAAAGCACGCATCAGAGCAAGTCAGACTTTGAAAGAAGTTCAAAAGACTATTGGTTTTATTGTAAAAGATTAATTTAAGGAGTAATGAAATGACTGATATTACAAGAGAAATGTTTGATCAATATTATTTTCCTATGTTTACTCCTCCTCAATTTGTTCTGGTTAAAGGTAAAGGAAGCAGATTGTGGGATCAGGAAGGAAAAGAGTATATTGATTTGTCCGGCGGTATTGCTGTAAATGCGCTGGGACATTGTGATGATAGACTGGTTGAGACTATTCGTGAGCAGGCAGGAAAGCTATGGCATGTAAGCAACCTGATGACCAATGAACCTGTTATTTCTGTTGCAAAGCAACTGGTTGAGGAAACTTTTGCCGACAAGGTTTTTTTCTGTAATTCAGGTGCTGAGGCTAATGAAGCGGCTTTAAAGCTGGCTCGCCGATATGCTTTGGATAAATATGGTGTTGAAAAAGATGAAATCATTTCTTTTACCCAATCTTTTCATGGAAGAACATTGTTTACTGTAACTGTAGGCGGACAGCATCATTATTCCGATGGTTTCGGCCCTAACCCTACAGCTATTACCCATATTCCTTATAATGATATTGAAATACTAAAAAACACTATAAGTGAAAAAACATGCGCGGTGATGCTTGAACCGATTCAGGGAGAAGGTGGTATTATTCCTGCTGATCCTGAGTTTTTAAAGCAGGTTAGAGAATTATGTGATAAATATCATGCACTTTTAATATTTGATGAAGTTCAGACAGGTAATGCAAGAACAGGTAAACTGTATGCTTATATGCATTATGGTGTTGCTCCGGATATTTTATCAACAGCAAAAGGTTTGGCAGGCGGTTTCCCTATTGGTGCTATTTTGGCTACCAAGGAAGTTGCATCTGTATTTACACCTGGAGTTCATGGAACAACTTTCGGCGGAAATCCTTTAGCCTGTGCTGTTGCAAATAAGGTTATTGAAATTATTAAACAGCCTGATTTTCTTGACGGTGTTAACACGAGAAGTAAATGGTTCTTTGAACGCTTGAACGAAATTAATAATAAATATCAATGTTTCAGCGAAATCAGAGGTAAAGGACTACTGATCGGAGCTGTGTTAAAATCAGAGTACGAAGGTCAGTCTGCGAAGTTACTTAAAGCTGCTATCGATCATAATTTACTGGTACTTGTAGCAGGAAAAAATGTAGTGCGTTTTGCCCCGGCTTTAAATATTACAAAAGATGAGTTTGATGCTGGTATGCAGAAATTTGAATTGGCAGTTGAGGATTTCATCAACAGTCATAACAACAAATAAGTGTAAACGCAAAGATAAATTATTAAAAGCTCTTTGATCAGAAGTTTTCTTGGATTGAAGAGTTTTGTTATTTTGTGGTGATAAAATAAAAAGCGCTGATTTCATCAGCGCTTCATTTTACATTATTTCAGAACTAACAGGATTATCGTGTTCCGTAAACAACAATTGTTTTACCATGAGCAGAAATATTGCCTTGATCTTCGAGCATCTTTAATATTCTGCCTACCGTTTCTCTTGAACATCCGACAATCTGACCAATTTCCTGGCGGGTAATCTTTATTTGCATTCCATCAGGGTGTGTCAGAGCATCAGGCTGATGTGCAAGATTCAACAAAGTCTGAGCAATACGACCCGCAACATCTAAAAATGCTAGATTATTAACTTTTTGAGATGTACTCTGCAATCTACGAGCCATCTGAGCAGACAAACGCATAAGGATATCCGGATTAACCTGAATCAGCTGTCTGAATTTTTTATAAGAAATTTCAGCAACCTCACAAGGACCTTTTGCTCTTACATAAGCTGTTCTTCTTGGATCTTCAGATTCATCAAATAAACCGAGTTCGCCGATAAAGTCACCTTTATTAAGATAGGAAAGAATCATTTCCTTACCTTCTTCATCTTTGATGAGCACTGCTACTGAGCCAGAAATAACGTAGTATAATGTATCAGCTTTTTCGCCTTCATGAATAATTGTGCTTTTTGCTGGATACTTCCTTTTATGACTATGCATAATAAACCATTCAGTCGTTGGATCTGAAAGAGGTTTTCCTAGTACCATTTTATTTTCCTTATTATTTTTATATTTAAGCGAACTAATCTATAATGCAGTTATTATACAAAAAAATATCAAGAAATATTAAGTTTTTTGTAATTTTTTTCATCAATTTTGCCAATATTTGTTAGATTTGAAATATAGATGGTAATCTGACTGTTCATAATAACTGAAGACCTCAATATTGCCGTGCTGATCCGGTTTTCCTGATATTATTTAATTTTTGAAGTTGTTTTACTAGAGCAAATTATTCCTATGATTCATTAGTTCAATTTTTTTATGGTACAATAACGGCAAATTGAGAGGTGGATATGACTATAGAAACGAGTGAAGATTCAAGATTTGATAACATTAGACCATATAGAGATGAGGAAGTACCTGCTGCCATTGAGCGAATAATGAATGATGATTTGGTAGTATCAAAAATTATCAATTTCCAGTTTAAAAAATTGAGTTTTCTCAGTTGGCTTTTAAAACCGATTATTAAAAGAATTCTTAGAAAAAAATACGGCAACATAAAAACAGTGGCTGAACTACAGAAGTATGTTGCAAAGTTTCTTGACAGCATGATCAAAAATAATACAGACGGTGTGGTTTTTGAAGGATTTGAAAAGCTGGATCCAAAAGAAGGTTATCTGTTTATTTCCAATCACAGAGATATTTCACTGGATCCTGCTTTGGTCGATTTAGGTCTGCATCGTCATAATTTGCCAACTGTGAGAATTGCAATCGGGGATAATTTACTTCGTCGTCAGGTTGCTACAGACCTAATGAAGCTAAATCAGAGTTTCATTGTAAACAGATCTGCAAAGGGTCGCGAATTGCTAAAGGCTTTATCTGATTTATCTGATTACATAAGGCTGTCGCTTAAAGAAAAACATTCCATCTGGATTGCTCAAAGAGAGGGCAGAGCCAAGGATGGAAATGACATGACGGATCCTGCTATTTTGAAAATGTTTTATATGGCGGGAAAAAAATTAAAAATTCCTTTTAATGAATATGTCAAGGAATTAAATATTGTCCCTGTTGCAATTTCATATGAATTTGATCCGGGAGATGCAGATAAAGCTCATGAACTTTATGAGAAATCCAAAAATGGAGAGTATCAGAAAAGTGAATTTGAGGATATAGACAGTATTGTGAAAGGAATTTCAGGTTATAAGGGCCGAATTCACATAAAAGTAGGAAATGTGATAAAGGAAAATTTTGAAACTCCGGAAGAACTGGCTGGGTATATAGACAGGTACATTCATCAGAACTATCACCTGTTTCCTTCAAATTTAATTGCGGCAAGAAGTATTGGAGAAGGAAGGGAGGCTATCATCAATCCGGAAGATGAGGAAAAATTTAATTCTAGAATTAATCTGGTACCGATTGAAGAGAGAGAATTTGTGAAGAAGTATTATGCAAAACCGGTAAGTAATGCCATGAAGTACAATTAAAAAATTGATTGCTTTAATTTTGTAAAAAATCTTTATAGAACAGTGAATTATTTTAGAATTTGGATTAAGCGTTATAACGGACGTAATTTTATTACATGTTTGACTGGTTTGCTTTAAAATGCTTTGCTGTTTTTTTTACATAAAATTAAGCGGATCCAATAGTTCAACATCCGTTAAAATTGATTCTTTATTGTGTGAATTAGTTCTAATTAATAAAAGTTTTTTTTTGAATTTTATTTTTCAATACTGCTTTGAGATTTAAAATGAGATGATAATAATTATAATTAAGATGATTGTGTATTTTTTGTTTTGGAGTTAAATATATGAAAGGAATAGTACATCCTTCTCAGTATTTGAAGTGTAGTAGATTTAGATCTCGAGGATTCTCCATTATAGAAGTTATTTCTGCGATAGTAATATTGTCAATAATGGCAACCTTATCAGTAAATTTGATGAGCGGCTACAAACTTAAGCAGAATTTAACGGGAGCCCGTCAGCAGTTGATGAATGCAATGAGCAGTGCCATGGCTGCGGCTCAAAGAAATGATGTGAGTTATGTTGTGATGTTTGAGGCTGGAACTAGCAATGGTCAGTACTCTGGTACGACAGTGAAAGTTTGCGAGGCAGGAAGATGCTCAGAAACTTCCAATGAAGACGCAGCCTTTTTTCACAATATAACAATGTTCAGCAAACCAGAGTTGGTGTCTGGCAATTTGGGAGATGTCGGCAGTGACAGGGTTATTAAATTTACCCCTTTTGGACGGATTCAGGTAACTGGATTGACGGCGGATGCCAATGGTTATTTTCATTTGTTCTTACAGGATGAAGAAGAAAAAATCCTGGATGATATGTGCATAGGAATAATGTTTAATATTATGGGAACAATGGATTCAATTGAAACAGGCACTGATGGGGGATGCAAATAGAATGTGTACAGTATACAGTGTTAACAGATTGACAAGAATGAGGGGGTTTAATTTAATAGAACTTCTTGTTTCCCTTGTTGTTGTCGCAGTATCTCTTTTTGCGATTGCAAAAATCCAGATTACCGGTATGCAGTCTGTAGAAGGTGCAAAACAGTCAGCAGGATCGACTGTTAGTGTTGCCAGCTTTATTGAGCGGTTAAGTTTGCACAGAGAGGCAGTGCGTACTATTCTTGATGCGAGTACAGCTACTCCTCACTCGCTGACTTATCTGCTTAAATCCCTGAATGATGAAGCTTTGGATGGGGCTACGTCATCAGCGTGCAAAGGCGATTTAGATCAGCTGAAAGTTGATGAGGCAACAACAGCAGTTGTTTGTGAAATTGATGCGTGGCTTTATTCCGTTTATAACGCCTTGAATTTAAAAAATCCTGGAGATATCTGTGCGTACATATCCATTAGTGATGCAACTGATTATAAATATAAATCAAATTCATCTGTTTCGTTCAGATATGCCATACCAGTTGTAATGGTGGAGTACAAATGGAGGCAGTCGTCAACCTCCGCAACGTCAGCGGATGATTTTAACTGTAATCTTAATTCAGACGGTCACCTGATAAAGCCTAACTTGACCTATGATTCAAATGATCAATCTGGAGAAATTGGATATTCATCAATGGAGTACTTGTTACCATGATAAGAAAATATGTTACAGGTTTCAGTATGATAGAAATGCTGATATCTATGGTTGTTGCCTCGATTGTGATTATTGGGGTGTATTCTTTTCTTTCATCATCTCAAAGAAGTTTTAATTTGGTACAAGCCAATGACGGTATGAATAGAAATATGCTGATTGCAAACCGCAATGTTGTTGATTTTATTCATATGGCAGGTTTTAGAAACTATCGCCGGGTTGTAGACAGAATTACTTTTCCTAAGGCTAAATATACATTTGACAATTATGACGGCGGTGATGTTACATTTGCTTACAACTCTTTTGTTACCGCTTCGAATCTTGAATCAGGAACCAGTACTCACAAGCGCAATCATTTGTTTATTCGTTATTACGGCTCAAGCATTGATGACGATATGAACTATGATGTTGAGGAAATACAATCTAACGGAAGAATGTTTGATTGTTCAGGAACTTTTTTGTCAAGAGAGGAATTGGCAATTGTTCATCTGTTCGTTGATAATAGCGGGTTGCATTGTCAGCATATCGTTAATAACGAGGTTAAAGGTACTTCCCGAACAGATACTGTATTGATTAACCCTAATGTTACTGACATGATGTTTGCATTCAGATCAGATGGTCAGGTTGAGTTTAATTTAGTGGGAGATATGGATAGTTCCAGCGCAAACGAATTGGAAAATTATTCCCTTGTTAATGCAATTCGTTACGGCTTTATCACTAGGCAGGAAACTCATCAGAGAGTAACGCAGATTTCATCTTCAGGTGGAGGTCTCGTATATCATATTCTGGGAATGGATAACTCATCTGAAAGTTCAAATATGGAGTCTGATAAAATTGAGATTCCTCGTACAGATGATTCTAGACATGATATTTATAATTTAGTTTCTGGTGTGGTTTACGCAAGAAATCGTTTTTATGAAGTCAAGTAAGCGGAGTTTATAATGTTAAGATCGAATAAAAATGAAGGTATAGTATTAGTAGCTGCTATTATAGTGACATTGATAGTTTCTTTGGTAGCTGTAGCGATTGCCAGTACTGCTGTATCAAACAGACATTTGTCAATCTCTTCTTACGATTCGATGTCGAGCTACATTAATGCTCAGGCAGGTTTAAATCTTGGAGAGGCAGTACTTTTAACGTCGTCAGGTGAGGAATTAAAGAACTATACAGCAGATTTTGACAGTACTAACAGTGTAGCGATTATAAAAAGAATTTCGAATAAATGTGGTACAACATCAACGCTTGGCGGACAGACTGATATTTCGAAAATCTCCGCAAATGATTGTTTTTGGTGGCTTGGCAATGTATTAAGTGATGCAACATACGGTTCGGAATCTTTTTTGTCAAATGTAAAGCCTGCCTCAGGTTCTTATTACACATCTTCGAATGCTTTAACTAGATTCAAACTAGAACGGCGTCCTGAGACTCGTACTATAAGTTTGGATTCCGGTGATAATTTAGGAAGGAATTTCTACCGTGTGACTTCAATCGGTAAGGCGAACGGTGAAGGATTGTCCAAATTACAAGGTCAGATAGGAGTATTCACTGAAGTTGACAAAACCTTTGAAATAGATACACAAGATCCTGATGACGATGATTGTGTAGGTGAATGTGATATAGCTCAATTTACTGGAATGTCATCAGTTGGTGGTGATTAAGGTATTTTTGGCGTTTGATGTACAACTTACGGTAAGTTTTTTTTGGATTGAATATGATGAATTTTGCATATAGAAATAAAGGTTTTTCGCTGATTGAAATTATGATAGTAATTGTAATTATTTCAATTCTGACTTCGCTGGCTGCTGTCAGTTATCGTGCTTATATTGTTAAGGCAAGAAGGGCTGCAGTGCAGGAGGAATTATTGAGTTTGCAGCAAAAAATGGAAGAATATTATACGTTAAATCATACCTACACTGATGCAGCAGTTGCAGGTTGTGCAAAAGTTCACAACTGGGGAAATGCAGCAAAGTCAGGTTTTTATGTTTTAACTTGTTCTACAAGTGGAGGCTACAATTTGGTTGCTGAGGCAACTGGTAAACAAAAGAGTGACGATGCTGATTGCGCTGTTTTGCAACTGTTTCGCAATGGTGTAAAGAAAGGTGGAAAAAACACTGCTACCGGTAGTATGAAAGAAGATCAATGTTGGTAAGGAGTTTTTATGAAAAAGTTTATTGTGTCATCTTTAATGGCGAGTTTGGGATTGGCAGCTTTCTCTGTTTCCAATTCTTCCTATGCTGCTGAAGTTGCGTTAAAAGATACTGATATTTCAAGTCAGCCTGTAAATTTGGGACTAGGTAATCCTCCTCCATTGATTATGTTGCTTATGGGTCGAGATCATTCGATGTATTACGAAGCATATAATGATATGACTGATCTTGATGGTGACGGCGAAATTGATGGTATGTTCACACCGCATGTTGTATACGATGGTATCTTTGAAGCTAATTGGTGTTACACATATAATGAACTTAAAAACGGCAGCAGTGGTTATTTTGGAATGACTAAGCCTGCCACTGAAGACAGTTTCGATAATGGTAAATATATAATTTATAAATGCGGCGGTTCAACGTGGAGCGGTAATTTCTTGAATTATCTCACTTCGACTCGAATGGATGTGGTTAAACGCATTTTAATAGGAGGTCAGAGGTATGCTAATTTTAGTGTTTGTAATACTAGTGCACAAAAGCATGGATCTTGCAGAATTACCAGTCAGGACAATAAACTTAGTAAGAATTTAACGTACCCTGTTTTAGCTAGACAGTTTATTCCAAGAGATACTCATGCATGGGCCAAATCATATAATGCGAAAGATATGGATAATTTGTGTTACAAGCGTTATGGGTTGTCCAAATGTAACTTTAAATTGTCGGATTTTGCTTATTTTTCTTCTGGCACTCCGGATTCAGCAATGTTTGGTAGTGTTGGTCGTCAGTTATACGTTATTGCACCTGATCCAAACAGTAATACCTATCAGATTGGTTCGTACGTCGATTTGGCCAAAGAAGAACATAACCATCTTTATGTTTGGAATTGGGTTGCTCGTGAGTCAGGAGATGGCGGCAGTTCTGGAAAAGCAAAAGGAGTTTTGGCTTACGAAAACGGACTTACTCCTGTTAATAACCCTGATGGATCGGGTAATATATCTGTTTTAGCTCAAAGGTATTTTGTATTAGCAGAAGCTTGTCACTACAGTTTCAAAGAAAACGAGTATGATATGCCTGCCCGTTGTAAAAATTACGGTTCCGAGTTGAATCCTTATTACAATACAATAGGTTTGCTTCAGGATTTTTCTAAATCTGGTTCGCCTGATGCATATTTTGGCTTGATCACATCTACGTGGTCAAATAAGTTTAATACAGCTGCCGGTACTGGTAAGGGTGTTGCTGAGAGAGGTGCTGCACTTAGAGCTCCTATCGCAGATTTGTCATCCGATAATTATATCGATACGTCCACCGGAGAGTTTAAAGTTGACTCGGTTTATTATGCTATTGATTTATTATCCTTGAGTGAAAAAGAGAATACTCCTGGTTCAACAGGTTCTAATGGAACAAGCAATACATGGCCTGATTGCCAGGGTAATTGGGATAATCCTAATAGAAAAAATACTCCAGCTAGAGGTTGTGGCGATTGGGGAAATCCTTTGTTGCCAATGATTCAAAAAAGTTACGACTATTTTAATAATGTTGCAACAAAGTCAGAAGATAAAGATTTTGTTAATGGTACAGTTTATAAGTTAAGAATTAATTCTTTTACTGATAATAAAAATGCATACACTTTCACGTATCCTAATTTGTCACTTGATAAAAATAAGACTCCATATGAAAAATTTGATTATTGCTACAAGCCTATTAATTTTATTTTGGCTGATGAAAGTGTTTCCATGGATTCTTACATAGGTTCTTCAAGTTCAGAACAAATAGATGAAGGTTATGAGGTTATAGATAAGGGAGAACAGCTTACTGGGGTGCACGTTTTTGGTGAATTGGCTGATGGTGAGAATGTGATGGAATTGGGAAATGAGCAGACCGTGCATAGCCAAAAGAAAGTGGTAAACCTTTCTGATATGAGAAACGTGAGGGGTGTATCGACACTTGAACCGTACTTGCAGGGAACTTTGAATGGTGCAGCTTTGGCACAATATATTCACAGTCATCCAATGAGTCATAAATTCGGAGGAGTTTCTAAAAATGTTCCTGGTTTTGAACATTATGCAGTAGCAATGGCTTCTTATTTGCCTAAGTTTGAGATTTATGCTTATAACGGAAAAAAAGCATTGTTTGTACCAACATGTTTTTCTCCTGTTATTGAAAATAAATTAAATATGGCAGATGGTATAGGTGCTTTTTCTTATGATGGCGAATCTGGTCATTATACTAACTCCTGCGGTATTATGGATGTTTTTTATATCAATTCAAAATACGACACCATTGATGGTCAAAATCGAATGGTAGAGGTCGAGTTCCGTGTTACATACGAAGACAACGAATCCGGTTCTGACTTGGATATGGATGCTTCTTTTGCCTATAAAATAGAGGCAGATAAGAATAACCCTAATATCCTTACTGTTACTGTAACCGGTTTTTATCATGATACTTATGCAGGTCAGATTGGTGGTTATAACATTTTTGGTACGGCAGGATCGATAGAGCCTTATGAAGGTGATTGTGCAAACCCAGGCGACTGGATTTGTGGCATTAAGACGTACAAGGTAAATGCTAAGAAAACTCTTTATCTTGATGTAATGAAGGTTGATCAGAACAGTAATAATTTTACTTTGATGAAGAGCAATTCCGATCCTTTTAATGAGTACAACAATGATGTTGGTTATGACGATGCCACAGAGTTTACTTCTGCTCCATCTACATCTAAGGTTAAAGTAGTGCCGAAATCTGATGTTGTAAACTCTAATCATAGATATGGTTGTCTTAAAGGTGAGCAAGTTTGGAAAATTGTAGGCACTTCCGGACGTTATTTTAGATTCTCAAAAGACGGATCATGGATTGAACCTTTAAAGTTTTTACCTGCATTTTCCAAAGAGTGTAATTTATCAGTAGAGAGAAAGTTTTATGTAACCGGTTTGGATAATGCGATTGGTTTCTACGACAGTCCTCTAGATTACGCTGCATACTATGGTTCTAAGTATGGTGATAATGGTAATAAGGAGAAAAGGCGTGCTAATAATCCAAATTATTTCTATGTAACAAATGCGAGTCAATTGGCTTCTCAGATTACTGCCGCTTTGACAAAGGCTGTTGGGGATACCGGTAATTCAGGTAGTGGTTTGTCCTTCCCAAGTCTTGATGTTACCGATGATAATACAGTTGTAACGGCTGTGTATGACTCCCAATATTGGACGGGTCAGTTGGTTAGAAAAACTTTAAAGTATAACGCTGACGGATCTGTTGATCTTTCTGCCCAATCTCCTGGTAGTTCAACATGGACTAATGATGAGGCATTGTTTGACGATGAAACCAGATATTTGATTGCTGATAAAACAGGAGCACTAACAGATTTGACTGCAGATCTGTTGGCAGATACTGCGTCGGTTTATCCATTGTCTCAGGCTGCTATTAATACCATGGGTTTGGAATTATGTAATGATGAGCACAAGAAAGAATTCTTTAACCATTATGTTGCATATATTAAAGGAAGTGCTGAATGGGAAATTGATCAAGAAGAGGGTGATGTTGACTATTCCTTGCTTACTCCTCATTTGGAATGTGCAGAGAATAATAATTTCAAATTCTATGGATTCCATCCTCGTTCTAGTGTGACATCAAGAAAATCAGGTGGAAAATTCGGTGCCATTATTTCTTCAACCCCTCAATACTACAATGCTGGCAGTAAGAAGAAAATTATTTTTGCCGCAAACGATGGTATGGTCTATATTGTAGATTACAAAACCGGACATGTTGATTATTCAATCATTCCGTATGTAACTCAATCATTTATGCCAAAGTATGCTGAGGTTAATAATAAAGATCATTACATCAATGATGGTAAAATGACTGTAAATGCATATAAGGAAGGTGGTGTAGATAAAGTTTTGGTTATCGGTACGCTTGGATATGTTCATCCTGGTGTGTATGCACTTGATTTGAGTGGTGATGAACCTGTAATGAGATGGGAGTTGTCTCCTTATTATATCCGTGAAAACACTGATGAAGTTGTTAGAAATATGAGAAATCTTGGAGGCATACAGGCAGCAATTAAGGTTTACCCTTACTCAGTAAGTTATAACAACTCAAGTTCTAAAATGACTTTATATGCCATTTTTGGAAATGGGTACAACTCTCGGGATGGCGTATCAGGCGTTGCGGTAGTAGATGCTATTACTGGTCGTGTTATGTCAAAATTTGATGGACAAAAAGTTTCCGGTGATATAGTGACAAAATCTATTGGTGGTGTGCTTGTAAATGATCTTTGGGGCAGACCAGACTGTAATAGAAGTCCTGAATACGCAGAGTACAAGACTGATGAGGGTGAGTGCTATAAAAATGGTATGAACCAAGTGGCGGCTTATGATAAGAACTTTGATTTTAAACCTGACTATATATATTCAACAGATTTATATGGTAATGTGTATCGTATAAGATCTTATGTTGCGGATTCTACATCGACAGGTAATATATCTGTACATGGTTGGACTGTAGCTCGTATACATACCACTGTATCTCCTGCTGATTCTGCCGGTAAGTATCTGATACAGCCAATTACCACTGCACCGTCTCTTCTTCAGGATGTTAAGGGCAACCCAATGGTTGCAGTTGGAACTGGTAAGTATCTTGGTGTTTCAGATGTATCAAATACTGTTGTCCAGTCTGTTTGGGCTTTGAGTGATAGTTCATATGCTTCAAGTGATGCTCCTATCAAAAATGTGTGTCCAGTTGATCCTCTTGAGGTTAAATATTGCCGTGCGAATGGAAGATTATATAAATCACAGTTTGTACAGCCTGATTCTTCAGAAGATCTCCCTCCGAACTATGTTACAATTAAAGAACCAGAAGGTGTAAATGCTTATGGTGCCTATGATGTTGATCACTATTCTGGTTGGGTATTGGATTTCAACACTGTTGCCCCTTCTAAGATTACCGAACGTGTTAAAAATAATATGAGGGCGTTTGATAATCATCTGTATGTAACTACTTTGATTCCTTCAAAGAGTGAATGTGAGGGTGGTGGTGTTAGTCGTTGGTATGATCTGAATGTAGTTACTTCTACATTCTATGTAAGTGCAAAAGCGTCTCAGGAATACTATGATACAGTATTAAATGAAACCAATTTTGCATATACCAGAGATAACAATAATGATCCGGCAGGCGGAACTGGTGGCACAGGTGGATCGGACAAAGACGGTATACGTGATCGTGTAAATTGGCACTATGGTTGCGCTACCGGTCTGGCAGGATTCAGTGGAGCCAAAGGTGAGGCTTCTGTGAAGAAACTTGATTCTATTTGTCCAAAAGTTGAGTCATGGCAGTTTATCTATAATTAACTTCGGTTAATCTTTATGATGTATTTATAGGATAGGGTCCCGCAAGGGATCCTTTTTTATGCTGTCATATTATCAGTTATTCTTAGTAATTAATTGTATTTCATGCTCACCAATATGACGATATTTAGTTATAATCAATTCATTAATTCCACACATCTGAAAGATGTTAAGTTCATTTATATCATTAAAAATATTTTTATTTGTTGTTATTCATGTGTCAGATTGTATAATTTATTCATCATTAATTAGTTTGTGTGTTTATGTTATTAGATAATTGTATTTATAAAATTTCTTCAACTAGAAGATTGAAGATTTCCTGTTTGGATATTCCTGTCAGTGGTTGTGTGACTATTGTAGGTTCCAATGGATCCGGAAAAACCTCACTTGCCAAAGCTCTTGAAGGAGGTATTGATTTGCTTGAAGGCAGTATAAGTAATGGTTTAAAGGATGATGATTTGGTACGAATATCCTTTGAACAGCAGCTGCAACTCATAGATGAGGATTTTAAATTAAGAAATAATGATAATAACAGTGATGAAGAAGAAAAGGGCATAACTCCTCGTTCTTTGATTGAAGAGAGTGCTAAGCTTCCTCAGACTTCTATTGAAGCATTATGCAGAAGACTGAATATTACTCATCTTCTTGATCAGCCGTACAGCATTCTGTCCAGCGGTGAAGGCAGAAAGGTTCTTATTGCCAAAGCTATTCTTGCGAATAAAAATACACTTATTCTGGATGCCCCTTTTGACGGACTTGATGTACAGACAAGAATGGATCTGATGAATTTATGTGAGGATTTATATAAATCAAATAAGCTGCTTATTCTGATTGTAAACCGTTATGATGAGATTCCGCCATTTTCGGATTATATTGGGATCATTAATGAATGTGAACTGGTTAAGTTTGGCGAAAAATCTAAAATTCAGGCAGATTTGGAGTTCATGCAGCTTTCGCACAATGAAACAATCAATAATATGTCATTGCCGGAAGCACCGGATGACTGTATTGTCAGTGATTGCCCTGACCCTGTTATTGATATGACTGATGTTGTTGTTCGATATCAGAGCAGAATAATTATTAATAAACTTACCATGCGGATAAAAAAAGGTGAGCACTGGCAGTTTGTGGGACCAAACGGCGCCGGCAAATCGACATTAATATCATTGATTACCGGCGATCATCCGCAAGGCTATTCCAACAATTTAAGACTGTTCGGCATTCAACGCGGCTCAGGAGAGACAATCTGGGATATTAAGAAGAATATAGGTTTTGTTAGCCCGTCGTTTCATATGGCGTACAGGGTAAACTGCAACGCATTAAGTGTTATACTGTCAGGATATTTTGATTCAATCGGACTGTATGAAAAACCAGGAGACAACAAAATTCTGCTTGCTCATGAATGGTTAAAGGTTCTTGGTATGGATGCTCTTGCCAATGTTCCGTTTAATTCATTATCTTACGGACAGCAGCGTCTGCTGCTGATCGCCAGAGCTCTGGTTAAACATCCTCTATTGCTGATTCTTGATGAACCTCTTCAGGGACTGGACAGCATGAGCAGACTTCTTGTCAAAAAGTTTGTTGAGTATCTTATGAAGGTAGGAAAAACTCAGATAATTTTTGTTTCTCATCATGAAGAAGACGCACCTGAAGGCATTA
Organism: uncultured Aeromonadales bacterium; assembly: GCA_902761645.1. Lineage (GTDB taxonomy): Bacteria > Pseudomonadota > Gammaproteobacteria > Enterobacterales > Succinivibrionaceae > UBA2804. The sequence continues at coordinate 62,466 of CACWLF010000002.1, forward strand.
CAAATATACTGGAATTTGTTCCATTCGGTGACACATACACATATAATATTACCGGTTTGAAGACAAAGAAAGAGGATTGATATGAAATTTGGAAAATACTTTATAGTACTGTTGGCTGCCTTTTTTATATCGTCATGTGATAATGAGTCATCGCATAATAAGCACCAGGTTGGCAATGTAAAAATTGTTAATAATGAAGCAGTTCTTATAGGTGAAGGAGTAATCAGGCTGAAAGGTGTTACAGTTCGTGTTGGCATGAGTGCTTTATATGTTAACGGTGACGATTACGGTTCTGTACCTGGCGGAGCCAGAACTGTCCTGAGGGTGCATGATAATGGAAGTTTTGAAATTTTTGTCAATGATGAAAAACGTTATAAGTCTGCGAAGAAAAATTCACAGAAACCTAATCAGTCAACCGGTTCAGAACGTATTAAAAATTTTAATTTTAATAAATAGTTTTTTTAACCGAATGGGAAAGCAGATGCTTTCCTATTAATTATTTGAGAGATTGGATTATGAAAGTAGAAGCATTTAGTGTAGTAACTCTTAGGTATGTATTGAAGGATGATCAGGGAAATATTCTGGATCAGTCAGATGAAAATGATTTGCTGACCTATATGCATGGCACAGAATATCTGGTTCCTGGTCTGGAATCGGCAATTTTAAATCACGAGAAAGGGGATGCATTCAGTGTTGTTGTAAAGGCCGAAGAAGGATACGGTGCTTACAATGAGCAGCTTGTACATGATATTCCAAGAGCTCATTTCGGCAGTGATGAGCCGGCAGTGGGTGATACATTCCTGGCGCAAACTGAAGAAGGGGCTTTGCCTGTAACCATAAAATCAGTTAATGACGATTTTGTCAAAGTTGACGGCAACCATCCTCTTGCAGGTCAGGATTTATATTTTGATATAGAAATTGTTGATGTAAGGGAACCTACTCAGGAAGAAAAGGACCATAAGCACGTGCATCTGCATGGTCACTGCTGTCATCACCATGATCATGGAGAACATGAACACGGATGCTGCCATCACCACGATCATGAGGAAGATGAGCACGGATGCTGTCATCACCACGATCATGAAGAAGACGAGGACGGATGCTGCCATCACCGCGATCATGAGGAAGATGAGCACAGATGCTGTCATCATCATGAGCATGAATGATGCCGGCTGTGCAACTGCCTGTGAAATAATAAATAAAAAAGTTGCTATTACTTCTTGATTTTAATAAATGTTTTGGTATAATTCGTGCCATTACTATAAGTTTTTAGCGCTGTTTATATAACAGCTTTCGGAGTTTTAAATGTACGCTGTAATTTTTGAAGGCGGAAAACAACATCGTGTATCTGTAGATGATGTTATACGTGTAGAAAAAATAGAAAAGTCTATCGGTGAAAAAGTTGAATTTGATAAAGTTCTTCTTGTAGCTGATGGTTCAAATGTAAATGTGGGTGCTCCATACTTGGCATCAAGCAAAGTTGAAGCAGAGATTGTTAGACAAGGTCGTGGTGACAAGGTAACTATTACTAAGTTCCGTCGTCGTAAACACTTCCAAAAACAAACCGGTCATCGTCAGTATTTTACTGAAGTGAAGATCACATCTATTAACGCTTAAGGAGAGATAGAAAATGGCTCATAAAAAAGCTGGTGGTTCATCACGTAACGGTCGTGACTCGCAAAGTAAACGTTTGGGAGTTAAAGTTTATGGTGGTCAGGCTGTAATTCCTGGTAACATTATTGTTCGTCAGCGTGGTACTCAGTTCCATGCAGGTACAAATGTGGGAATCGGTAGAGATCATACCATTTTTGCAACTGCTGCTGGTTTGGTAAAATTTGAGACTAAAGGTCCAAAGAACAGAACCTTCATCAGTGTTGTTGCTGAAGCTTAATCCGCATTAGCACACAAAAAATAATAAACGAAGCTCAACTTATATTGGTTGGGCTTTTTTTGTAAACATGATTTAAAACGGAAATAATATGAAGTTTGTAGATGAGGCTCATATACAGGTTGAAGCCGGCGACGGCGGTAACGGATGCGTTAGCTTTCGCCGTGAAAAATATATACCAAAAGGCGGTCCTGACGGGGGCGACGGTGGTGATGGCGGCGATGTTTATTTGGTTGCTGACAACAATTTGAACACATTAATCGATTTTCGCTTTGAACGTAAATTTGTTGCCGGACGCGGGGAAAACGGACGCAGTGCAGACTGTACCGGGCACCGCGGCAACGATATTGTTATTACCGTTCCCGTAGGAACCAGAACTTTAGATGAAAATACCGGTGAGCTTCTTGGAGATCTTACCAGGCATGGTCAAAAAATCATGGTGGCCAAGGGCGGCTTTCACGGTCTGGGAAATACCCGTTTCAAAAGCTCCATCAACAGAGCGCCTACCCAGAAAACCGACGGTTCAAAAGGTGAAAAACGTTTACTGCATCTGGAACTGTTGCTGCTGGCTGATGTAGGATTACTCGGTTTCCCTAATGCCGGAAAGTCAACATTCATCAGATCTGTTTCTGCTGCAAAGCCGAAAGTGGCTGATTATCCGTTTACAACCCTCGCGCCTAATCTTGGTGTTGTATCTGTGGGTAACAAGCGTTCCTTCGTAGTTGCTGATATACCTGGCCTGATTGAAGGTGCAGCTGAAGGCGCTGGTTTGGGTCATAGGTTCTTAAAACATCTTGAACGCTGCAGTGTATTGCTGAATCTTGTGGATTTATATCCTGTTGACAACTCCGATCCTGTTAACAATATTAAAATTATTGAGTCGGAACTGGAGAAATACTCTGAGAAACTGGCAAAGAAACCTAGATTTCTGGTATTTAATAAAATCGATCTTGATCCGGATGGGTCAGAAGAGAGAATCAATGAAATTATTTCCAAACTGGGAATAACTGATAAATTCTACAGAATATCTGCTTTAAACAAGGAAAATCTTCAGGATTTGTGTCAGGATTTGATGCAGATTGTAGAATCCAATGCCAGGGAGGATCTCGAACAGCAGACTGTTTCCGATACTGATAATTTCATTTGGGATGAAAAACGCAAAGCAACACTTGATGATTTTTCTGATGAGGAATTTTCAGAAGATCAGGATGACTGGACGGAGTAGCAGATTTATGGCTGATGAAATATATAAAAATGTTTCTGTCATTGTTGCTGTTGCAGAGAATCTGGCTATTGGCAAAAATAACACAATGCCGTGGCATTTACGTGCAGATCTGCAGTATTTTAAAAAAATGACTATGGGAAAGACCATTATTATGGGGCGCAACACCTTTGCGTCTCTTGGTTATAAAAAACTGCCTGGTCGTACAAGCGTTGTTATAACGTCGGATGATAATTTTGCCGATGTTTACCAGGTAGAAACCCATAAATCTCTGCCAGATGCTTTATTAGAGCATCATAATGAAGATGAGATTATGATTATCGGAGGTGGAAAACTGTATAAGGAAGCTGTCAGATATGCTTCAACTCTTTATGTTACCAGGGTTCGTACTGTTATTTCTGATGCAGATGTCTTCTTTCCTGCTTATGATGATTCATTCTCATTAATGCAGCAGGAGAATTTCCCTGCTGATGAACAGAATGACTTTGATTATTCGTTCTGCGTATATCAGAGAAAGCAATAATACAATTAAATAAGCCGGTTTTTCTGTATACAGTCATGACCGGCTCTTTTTTTCAAATATCCAGACCTCCGGTATTTAACGTTGCAGAAGAAAATTATGTTTTGGTCTGTCGCATGTCTCATTGTAAGGCGAGGTATCTGCTAGTGATTGGCTTTTACCGAATACCGTTTTGCAGGAGCTTCAATGTTGATTAAGCTCAGGGAACCATTCCAGACACAACCTGTATCAAGTGCAATAATATTGTCAGCAGGGTTCTTGCCCTCAAGTGCCGCCCAGTGGCCGAAAATAATGGTTTGTGAATTTTTAAACTGACTGTTCGGGTAGTCGTACCATGGTTTCAGGTTCCGGTTTTTATTTTCCTTTGGTTTGTCCTTGCAGTCAAAATCGAGAGACAGATCTGTATAGCAGAATCGCATTCTTGTTAAAGCGTTGATGGTGTATATGCAGCGATCTAATTCCAGAGAAGGATACAAACTCATGTAGTCATAAATGCCGTCTTCATAATCCATGTGCCTGCGATAATGAATGCTGGTTTTGAATGGTTTCTGGGCAAAATTGTTTTGAATTTCTGCTTTTATGGGAGCCCATCTGCACTGGCGATCTGAAAACATATTTTCCATCAGAATTCCGAAATGTTCCGAGCGGAGCAGCTGTTCCACGTGATTGCCGTTTTTCATGGCATCGAAAATATTCCATTCCGGGGATAATCCTGCATGTGAAATAAATAAATTATGTCTGCGATCCCAAAATGTCATCGGACAGTTTCGAAGAAAACTGATCATTTCGGTACCGTTTTTCTCATTAATTATTTTTTTTAATTCAGATGCCTTTAAATTAAATAAGAATTTTTCTTTCGACGCTGCATCTTTAAGTTCCGAGTACAGATGATAATTGCGAAGCAGACTTAAGTCGTGATTACCAAGTACCGATATTATGCGATCCTGATATTTAAGAAGAAAATTCAGGGTTTCTATCGGTTTTGGTCCGCGTCCGATTACATCTCCGGTTGTTAGTAAAAAATCAGTTTTAGGGTTAAATTTTACAAGATCCAGAAGAGCCATGAATTCATCATAGCAGCCGTGAATATCACCTATGCAGTATGTACTCATGTTATTCCCTGTGCTCTGCCAGATAATTTGCCAGATTTACGTATTGTTCTATGCTGAGATTTTCTGCACGCATTTTCGGATCTATATCCAGCTCATTGAAAATCTGATCTGTAAAAAAGTTTTCCAGGCTGTTATGGATGGTTTTTCTTCTCTGATTGAATGCAGATGAGACAATCTGTTCCAGAAGATCATAGTCTCTGGCTACATAAGGTTTTGATTTGTGAGGAATAACCTTGACTACAGCTGAATATACTTTTGGAGAAGGGGTAAAAGCTTCAGGAGGAACTTCCAGACATGGTACAATTTTAGCAAAATACTGAGCCATGATCGTCAGTTTTCCATAATCTCCGGAGTCGGGACCGGCAACCAGGCGATCTACCACCTCCTTCTGAAGCATGAATGTCATATCTGCTATTACATCACTGTACTCAAAAAGATGAAACAGTAAAGGGGTGGAAATATTGTACGGAAGATTTCCATAGATTTTCAGGTTTTTATCCTCTTCCTTCAGTTTGCTGAAATCCATTGTCAAGGCATCCTGCTCGTAGATTGTGAGCTGATCGCGGATAAAAGGATGGTGACGTAATCTGTATGCCAGATCACGGTCAATTTCAATAACATTCAAGTGCTTGATAATTTCGCATACCGGTTCTGTCAGAGCTCCAAGACCAGGACCGATTTCAACTACTGTTTCCTGATCTCCGGGGGCTATAAGATTTATGATATTGGCGATTACCTGCTGATCACGCAAAAAGTTCTGACCGAAATTTTTACGTGCATGATGTCCCTGATAGGATCCTTTATTATGATTACCGGAAGAATTATTTGTTTTCTTTTTATAATCATTATTGTGTTTTTTAAACATTTTGCTTTCACCAAATTTATTTTAAGAAACATTAAATACAGGCAATGAATAATCCATCTTCATCCATAAATTCTATATCAGATCTAAAACTGATTTTAGAACAGGTAACAAAAAATGAGATCCTGTTTTCGTTTGATCTCATTTTTTATCCAATTGCTTCAACTTAAATAAAAATGCATGTTTACTGCAATTTGTTTTTAGTTTTTGCCAGCAAATTTTGCATTTACCATGTCTATGGCATATTCAATTGCCGTAAACAGACTGCCGTGATCTGCAAGACCTTTACCTGCAAGATCCAGCGCAGTGCCGTGATCTACGGAAGTTCTGATAAAAGGCAATCCCAGTGTTACATTAACTGCTTTTCCGAAACCGATATATTTAAGTACCGGCAGCCCCTGATCGTGATACATTGCCAGAATTGTATCGGCTTTTTCCATATATTTAGGCTGAAACACCGTATCTGCAGGCATAGGACCGATAACTTTAATACCCTGTTCCTGAAATTCTCTTAACACCGGAATTATTGTTGTCAGTTCCTCCGTACCGAGATGACCGCCTTCGCCCGCATGAGGATTAAGTCCGCATACGTATATAACCGGATCTGCTATACCGAACTGATTTTTAAGATCCTGATGAACAATTGTAATTATTCTGCGCAGCAAACCTTTGGTAATGGTTTTTGATAAATCCTTAAGCGGCAGGTGAGTTGTTGCCAGAGATACACGAAGTCCCCTGGTTGCAAGCATCATTACAACTTCTCTTACCTTGGCATAATCTCTGAAAAATTCGGTGTGACCGGTGAAAGGCAAACCTGAATCTCCGATTATCCCCTTGTGAACAGGTCCGGTTACAACGGCCTGGTATTCACCGCTCATACAGCCTCTTGCGGCTTCACTCAGCATGTTTATAACATACGGGCTGTTTTTTACGTTAAGCTGACCAGGTACAAGTTTTGATGACAGGTGAATTGATTTGTATGTGATTATACCCTTTCTTGAAGGTTCTGCCGGCTTGTCGGGATTGTATTCAACAAATTTAACTTCTTTTCCGATGGCTTTTGCGTAGATTTTCAATACGGACAAATCTGCCAGCACAACAAGCTGCACCGGCCAGTCCTGATCCGCTATTGAAAGACAGATTTCCGGTCCGATTCCGGCGCTTTCTCCCGATGATACTACTATTCTATGAACCTGATTAGTCATAATATACATTCCTTTCTATGTTCCACGGTGACAATTGGCCGGGAGCAAAAAATATTCCGATTGCGTTAAGACTGATTTTCCTGTGTCTGCTGAAATTCCGGATCTATAATCTTTATATAACTGTTATTGCGCAGTTCGTTGATCCAGAGAATCAGTTCATCATTGTAGCGACGTTCAAAAAGCATCTGATAGGCACGATCTTTCAGTTCCGTATTGGAATCGGTATCAACCTTTTTGTCCACCAGCTGAACGATATGCCAGCCGAAAGACGATTTAAACGGTTCGCTGATTTCTCCGTTCTTCAATGACAAAGCAGTCTTCGCATAAATCGGATCGAAAATTTTCGGATTTGCCCAGTTCAAATCACCGCCTTTAACCGATGTTGCCGGATCTTCGGAATATTTTCGTGCCATATCGGCAAAATCAACTGTTCCGTTTTCAAGATCTTTTTTGATTTTTCGTAACTGAGCAACAACCTGTTCATCAGAAAGAACGATTGTAGGCTTAATCAGAATATGACGGGTTTTAATACTTATATCAGGCTGATATGCAGTTCCCTCGATGTCCTTAACCAGAATTATAATATATCCGGTTTCTGTGCGCTTCGGACCGATTAGATCTCCTTTTTTTGCATTTGAAACGTTTTCCAGAAATACGGTTGGCATACTGTCAACGCTCATTTTTCCCCAGTTTCCGCCTTCCGCAGAGTGCGGATCCTGACTGTATTTCATTGCAAGAGATGAGAATTTTTCTCCCTTCTTCAGTCTGGCTGCAATTTCATGAGCAAGGTTCTCAGTTCTGGCGATTTCCTCAGGAGTGGCAGACTCATCAACACGGAGAAAAATACTTGATATATCATATTTGGTTTCGACATTGTGCTGTTCTTTCAGTATCTCCATGGTTTTTTCTATTTCCTGATTGGAGATCCTTACGCGTTTTTTTACGCTGATATGCTGAAGTTCGCTGATTAACGCTTCTTTTTTGATTTTTTCGCGGGTCTGTAAAGGAGTCAGTCCTTCTGTCTTGAAATAATCCTCATATACCTGATTTACAGTTCGGTTGGACATTTTGGCAACAGATTCGATAAGCTGATCTGTTTCCATATCACTGATCTGTACACCCATTTTCTCGCCAAGCTGGGTAACGAGTGATGCGTTTATAAGCTGTTCCAGCACCTGTTTTTTTATAGTATGATCGTCAGGAATTTCCTGTCCTTTAGGTGTATTGCTCTGGATATGTTTTTTGTACTTTATAAAAGCTGCATTAAGGTCGCTTTCCAGAATAACTCCGTTGTTTACTACCGCCTCTACGCGATCAACTGTCTGTGTCTCGGCATATGCCGGAGTTCCAAATCCTAAAGCGCATGTGATAATTAATGATGCCAGTACTTTGTTTTTTATCGTTTTTTTCATTTAATTCTCCGATAAATTGAAAGGTCTTGAATAAGGCAGCAGTCGTGTATCAAGATTATCTGAGATATCCTTGGCTCCGAGAGTTGCCAGACCTTTCATTTCAAATTGCAGACCGAACTTGTTGTCTTTTTCAGATACCTGTCTCTTGTTATCAGGTTCATTAACCTGTTCCGCATAAACGCTGAATCTCCAGCAACAGTCCTCGTATCTTAATTTTACAATTTTATCTATAGCATGTTTCTGTTCAAGATCGTGATAATATCCGAGTACAACGCTTAACCGGTTTGAAAAAGCGTATCTTGTCAGGAATCCAAGCTGTTTCATATCAATAATTTCATTTTTGAACATTGTACGGTTTCCGTCTTTGGTATAGCGGTAATTAATCTGCGCAAGCAGATCGTCATTGTTGTATTCAAGAACGCTGGATGCTCTGTACAGATAATGATCTTCCGTGTTGTAGATGAATGAACCGTTGTACAGTATACTGTTGGTCGGTTTTAAATCCAGACTTCCGTTTAAATATGAGCGGTGACGGTTGTTATCCTTGTAGTTGGGATACAGTTTAACCTGACCTTCCTTGAGGTAGTAAGCCATGCCGAGAGAGAATATTGCGCGTTCAACACCGAGTCCGTCACTGATTTTTGAAACAAAACCGAGGCTTAAACGGTTGTCATCTGAAATGCGATCAACACCGGCATAGCGATTGTCGTCAAAAATATAGAAATAATCCTGAATAATGTTGGTGGTATCGTAAAGTCCTATGCGATCCTGATTGCGGTATGGCGCATAATAGTACTGAATAATCGGTTCCAGCGACTGTGAGAATGAATGACCGAAAATACTGAAGTCATTATCCATTATCAGACGGGCCTGAATCTGGAAAGTCGGAACAAAACGGTTTACTGTCGGATCGATTTTGTCAAAACCGCGACTAGTGTAATACCATAAAAGACTTCCTCCTTCCATTTCCTGTTCATAGTGAGTGAACATAAAACGGACATTGCTGTCCAGCTGAAAGAACGGCTGCTGAATAATCGGTATCTGAACCTTTGACTGAAGGTGGTATCTTTTACCTTCGTAATTTCCTGCCTGCTTGTTTTCATCGGAATGTCCGAAGTTTGCATATTCAAAAGTGTTGTACAGACTGAACCATGGAAGCGGCACGAAATTTTTTACGGTAAACTGAGGCAGCATTTCAAAAGGTTTAACTGCTGTATCAATCAGCATCTGATAGTTCAGTGCATTCAGCCCGAAAGTTGTAAATTTAAACGGCTGGTAGGTTGCGCCGAAACTCTGAACAACCTTGTCAGTCGAACCGGCGGTATTGCTGTAGTCGTTAAAGTAATTGTAGTCTTTTTCCTTAACTTTGTTGTAGTTTATGCCTACGTTAAGGGTTCCCTGGAGAAAACTTGAGCGGTGATCCCAGTGTTTGTACCAGCGGTGCCCGTCAATATAATTGAATTTTTCTGCATATTTATCATTTGCGGTATATTCATATATAATATTTCCGGCATCGGTAGGAGTCAGCATATAGCGGAATTCGTTTTTCAGATGAAGACCTCGGTGACCACGCCATGTCGGAGTAAGAGTGTAGTCATAATTCGGAGCTATATTCCAGTAAAACGGAGCAATAAATTCAAAACCGTTTCGATGACCGTATCCTGCCATAGGATAAAGAAAACCTGTTTTGCGTTCGTTTCTGATAGGAAAGTTAATATACGGGAAGTAGAATACCGGAATATCGTACAGCCACAGCGAAGCATTCCATGCCTCGCCGAATACCTCGTCTTCGTCCACATCCACGGTAGATGCTTTTAATTTCCATGTTTCCGAATTTTCAGCACAGGTTGTGAAAGTGGCATTTTCCAGATGATATGTTTTTTCCAGCTGATCATAATCTGCCTGTTTTGCATCGCCTCTCGCGGGTGAACTGTGCAGCTGATATTTGGGATTGCTTACTTTAAGAGTTTTCTTATTGACCGACGTCTCGACCTCAGAGGCGTCACGAATGGAAATATATCCGTCCTGATAGTCAATATTTCCATAAGCATTGAATTTCTGATTAATTCGGTTGAACTGGGAATAATCGGATTTTAATACCCTGTTTCCCTGAGTGATTTTTACATTTCCTTTGAATGATACGTGATCCTGATCCGAGGTGTTGGCCTCGTCTGATAAGATATCTACAGGAGTTGTTCTACTATCGAATTCACGATTATCAACGTCGGGTACACCTACAAAACACTGTTTGTCAAAATGCCTTGAAAACGGCATTTTCTTTACAGCTTCCGCCTGAGCGCTGCAGTTTAGGCAGGCTGCCATGATTATTAAAAATGATAGTTTGAACTTATAAGACATGTCTATTTCCAAGGTCTAAAAACATCGTAATTCTATCACAAAAGTTGCTTTTTTACTAACAGGGATTGATGCGTAATACTCAGGTTTCACTGTAAACCCGCCGGAATTGATTATTGTCGTAATCTGGTACTTTGCATGGCTCCATGTATCGGGCATCCAGGGGCCAAAAATGATTATGCAACTCTGGTTTCTCGCATAAAATCAGAGTGGAAAATTTATGCGCATACTGTACGATGCGTATTATATACAATGCGTTTTTTACTTTAAAATCTTGTTTTTTTTGCAAACCGATGACCGCAGAAGAAACTGGAAAAGGCTGCAAAGAGATGACCATGCGCGGAGCACTACCGAAAAAAGACCGGTGTGTTTTTTGAAAAAAATATTGTCAAGGCAACCATTACGGATCGTTTTATCGGTGTACCATCAAAAAACATTTTTTATTTAATGATATAATCTTACAGCGGAAGAGTAAAAAACTATGATTTAAGACCTTCAGCAGAGCCTTAAATATATTCTGTGGATTTAAAATTGAAATAAATTGGAACACAGACTGTGAGAATGAAATATGAGTAGCAGCAAAGAAGAACG
>CACWLF010000003.1 GCA_902761645.1 uncultured Aeromonadales bacterium
ACCTGCAGCATCGTCCTTTGCGGAATTGATACGGTTGCCAGAAGCAAGTTTTGTATATGAACTTTGCAGAGCATTGGTGGATTTGCTTAAATTTCTCTGGGCATTGATTGAACTTGTATTGGTGTTAACATATAAAGCCATGATATTTCTCCTGTCATTATGTAGAAATCCGGATTTCTGAATTTCCGGTGATTTCTGATTGTTGCACTTATACACTATATCGGATCATTAGCAACGAACTTTAAATTTTAGATGAATTAAATATTTGATTTATCGATAATTTTTTATGACTTTTGTTTGTTTGAACATGGTATGTATGTCAGTTTCAGACATACTGTATGAAAAAGAACTGCCGAAATGAGTTTGAGTAAAATACATGACTGTCTGCAACTTGAATTTAATGAGTGAATGCAATGAAAAAACAGAACCAAATATATTCTAAATATTTGATTCTGTTCGCATTTTTAAACCGTAAAAGCTTTAAATATTACCAAGCAGAGACATGATCATTGAGGTACGGTTCTGCTGGGCATGAGTCAGCATGGTAATGGCAACCTGCTGCAGAATATTGTTTCTGGCCATTTCGGCAATTTCGGAAGCGTAGTCGGTATCCATAATTCTGGATTTCGCATCGCTTACATTTTCAATCATGTTTTCCTGATAGCTTATGGTTGATTCAAGACGGTTGGATGCGGCTCCGCATTTTGATCTTGCGCTGTCGATGCAGGCGATCATACTGTCGAAGGTTCCGATTGCATTCTGGGCATCTTCGGCACTCAAAACACTTATGGCATGAGACGAACCGATGGCATAGCCGGAGTTTGTTGATACGATTTTGCCCTTGTCTGCGGCATTGGAAAGAAGACCTGCATAACTCAGATTTCCGATATTAACGGAAATTGTTTCATTTGCATTTGCTCCTACCTGAAACGAGAAACTGCCGTTATTGGAACTTCCGTCCAGAAGTTTGATGGAACCGCCGAAAGTGGTGTTGTTGCTTATAAAGTCCAGCTGGGCGCAGAGTTCATTGACCTCGTCCTGAATCGCCTGTCTTTCTGATTCTGAATTGGTTCCGTTTGCCGACTGAAGCGCCAGAGTTCTCATTCTCTGAATCATATCGGTCATTTCATCCATTGCCCCTTCGGCAACCTGACACAGGGAAATTCCGTCATTGGCGTTGCGGTTGCCCTGGGTCAGACCGTTAATCTGGGAGGAAAGGCGGTCTGCCAGGATCAGTCCTGCCGGATCGTCTTTGGCACTGTTGATGCGTTTGCCGCTAGCCAGTCTCTGATAACTGGTGTCAAGGGCCTTTGTAGCCTTGGACAGCTGGCGCTGTGCACTGTATATTGCGGAACTGGTGATTGTCAATGCCATAAGATTCTCCTGCTTCTTATCTATATATCGGAAACAGAGCAGGCGGACTTAAGAAAAATTATCTGAAAAATCATATGTTTTTTTTCTTTTTCCCACGGTGGCTCGGCTGTTACATGGAATGCCGGAAGGAACAGAAGTGTGAACTGTGATTAAATACTGTCATAAATATGACGCTATACACGTTTTAACTGTTCCGTTTGTGATATAGTGCATATGGTGCGGAAATTGCAGTATAAAGATGCAGTTGCTGGGAAACAGCTGAAACAGTTATATATTGGAACAGGATGAAAATGGCCGAAGCTGCGATCAAGGAAACTTTCAACAAGGCTACAATCATAAGACTGCTCAAGGGCGGTCTCGGCACGCCTGTGCTCATTCTGGCCGCTCTTGCCATGGTAGTGCTTCCAATGCCTTCATGGCTTCTGGATATTTTCTTTGTATTTAATATCGCCATTTCGATTGTGGTGCTGATGGTATCCATTCTGACCAGAAAACCGCTTGAGTTTGCATCGTTTCCGTCCATTCTGCTGATTGCGACTCTGCTGAGACTGGCTCTGAACATAGCATCCACCCGTGTGGTTCTGATCCACGGACACGAGGGCGATGATGCCGCGGGTCAGGTAATCAAGTCCTTCGGAGATGTGGTTATCGGCGGTAACTATGTTGTAGGTCTGATAGTATTCATTATTCTGATGGTAATCAACTTTGTGGTAATTACCAAAGGTGCCGGCCGTATTTCAGAAGTAAGCGCACGTTTTACTCTGGACGCGATGCCAGGTAAACAGATGGCCATTGATGCCGATTTGAACTCGGGACTGATCGATCAGGATCAGGCGAGAAAAAGAAGACGAGAAGTTGCCGCGGAGGCCGAATTCTACGGTTCAATGGACGGTGCTTCAAAGTTTGTAAAAGGTGATGCGATCGCCGGTCTGATCATCATGGCGATTAATATCATAGGAGGAATGATCGTAGGTATCGGACAGCACGATCTGATATTTGCCGATGCCACGCAGATCTATACCAAGCTGACCATCGGCGACGGTCTGGTTGCCCAGATCCCTTCGCTGCTGCTCTCCGTGGCAACGGCCATTATTGTCACCCGTCAGAATGAAGAGCAGGAAATGGGAACAATTGTACTCGGACAGATGTTCGGAGATATCAGGACTCTGTATGTAGCTGCCGGAATTCTGTTTGTGATGGGTATTGTTCCAGGCATGCCTCATTTTGCTTTTCTTCTGTTTGCAGGTATGGTAGGCGGTCTGGGATACTATCTGAAGAGACAGCAGGACAAAAAGCCTTCCAAGGAAGATGAGGAGGCCATGAAAAAGAAGAATGAGGAGCTCAAAAAGGTTGCAGAGAAGAAACAGAAGGATCTCAGCTGGGATGATGTACAGCAGGTTGATACCATCGGTCTTGAAATCGGATATCGCCTGATTCCTCTGGTGGACAAGGCTCAGAGCGGTGAACTGCTGAACCGTGTAAAGGGAGTTCGAAAGAAACTGTCGCAGGAACTGGGATTCCTGATCCCTGCAGTTCATATCAGGGATAATCTTGATCTTGCAGCCAGCAACTACCGCATAACCATTATGGGTGTGAATTTCGGGGAATCCGAGGTTTACATTGACAAGCAGATGGCAATAAATCCGGGTGAGGTATTCGGTACCGTAAAGGGCATACCCGGTGTGGAGCCAGCATTCGGACTTGAGGCGGTGTGGATCGGCAATGAACAGTCTGAGCAGGCCCAGAGTCTTGGTTATACCGTGGTTGATACCCCTACGGTAATAGCAACGCATCTGAGTCAGATATTAACCAATAATGCGGCCAGTCTGCTTGGTCATGAAGAGGTGCAGAATCTGCTGGATCTTGTTGCCAAGACGCAGCCTAAACTGGTGGAGGGACTGATCCCGGGCGTGGTTACCCTCGGTATTCTGACCCAGGTACTGCAGAATCTGCTGTTTGAGGAGATCCCTATAAAGGATATGCGCACCATTTTACAGACAATTGTGGAGTATGCGCCGAAGAGCCAGGACGTGGAGATTTTAACGGCGGCGTGCCGTGTTGCGCTGAGAAGACTGATAATTCAGAATCTGGTCGGAGGAGATCCGATTATTCCGGTTATCACGCTTGCACCGGATCTGGAGAAAATCCTGCATCGTTCGCTGCAGTCTGGCAACGGCGACAACGTCGGCATAGAGCCGGGGCTTGCCGAGCGCATGCAGCAGTCTCTGGCCGAGGCAACGCATAACCAGGAAATGGAAGGTCAGCCGGCAATATTGCTGACATCGGGAGTACTGCGCGGTACACTGGCAAAATTTGTAAAGAACTCCATTCCTGGACTGCGGGTACTGTCGTACCAGGAAATTCCTGATGAAAAACAGATTAGAATAGTAAGTTCCGTAGGCCAGCACTAGGGAACCAGAGGATTTTAGTAGGAGCGAGAAGTGAAGATTAGGCGTTTTTTCGCAAGTGATATGCGGACAGCCCTTACCCAGGTTAAAGATGAACTTGGGCCTGATGCCGTAATAATGTCAAACAAGAAGGTTACGGGAGGAGTTGAGATTGTCGCGGCGTATGACGGGGATGAGGATAACCGGCAGTTCTCCAAGACGCCGGATTACGATGATGAGAATGTAACCATATCATCAAGAGGCATGGCGGCGGCGAATAAAAAAGCAGGTCAGCATCAGGCGTCAGCTGCGTCCTCGAAAGCATCAAAGGCAAGGGCGGAGAAAAACAACGCCCAGCTGGCTGATACGCTGAGTGAACTGCTGGCAAGACAGAAAAATGTCCAGAAATCCGCTGCAGGCAAGCAGGGCTTTGCCGGGCTGCAGGGCGGTGACCAAGGAGGACCGAAGACTCTTGCGGAGCAGGAGGCGATGAACCAGGGCGGAAAGTATTCCGCTGCCAGTGGTGCAGGCAATAATGCGGCTGTCAAGAACGTAGCAGTTTCAAACGATCCCGCGCTGAATGAACTGCAGCGTGAGGTCGCCAGTATCCGGAAACTGCTGCAGTCCCAGCTGGCGGGTCTCATGAACGAGGATCGTGAACGCAACGAACCAATCAGGGCAATGATTACCAAACTGCTGATGCGGGGCGGTTTTGCGGAGGATTTCGCCATGAACCTGACGAATTCGTTACCTGCTTCACAAACTTTGCGTCAGTCATGGCGTGATTTGGAAACAACTCTTGTTCATAATATGATAATAGGCAATGACGAAATTCTTCGTCACGGCGGTGCTGTGACACTTGTAGGACCTACCGGGGTGGGAAAAACCACCACCATTGCGAAGCTGGCGGCGCATTTTTCAATGAAGTACGGTTCTGATCAGGTGGCTCTTGTCACCACTGACAACTACCGTATCGGTGCCTATGAACAGCTGCAGACCTATGGAAGAATCATGGGCTGTGTTGTTAAAAGTCTGTCCAATATGAGCGATATGCAGAATGTTTTATATCAGCTGAGAAACAAGCGGCTGGTACTTATTGATACAGCTGGAATGGGCCAGAGGGATCAGCGTCTGGCGGTGCAGCTGGACGAACTGATTAACAGCTGCAACGTTCATATTCATAATTATCTGGTTCTGCCTGCAACAGGACAGAGAAAGGTGCTGCAGGATGCGTATGAACAGTTCAGCCGTATTGAATTATCAGGAGCGGTACTGACTAAACTTGATGAAAGTCTATGTATCGGAGATGCACTGTCGGTATGCATGCAGAATCAGCTGCCGATAAGTTATGTGACAAACGGACAGAGGGTACCGGAGGATCTGTCGGTTGCGAACGCGCAGCAGCTGGTACATATGTTTTTATCGGAAATGGAAGATGACACACCACAGTTTTAGGTGGCGGAGAATACAACAATGGAAGAAAGATTCGATCAGGCACAGGGATTGAGGGCCATGCAGAAAAATACAGTAAGACAGGTTCAGACTCAGAACAGCCGGGTTAAGGTTATAACTGTGACCGGCGGCAAGGGCGGTGTCGGAAAATCAAATGTATCGCTTAATTTGGCGGTTTCACTTGCTTCCCAGGGAAAAAGGGTAATGCTGCTGGACGCCGACCTGGGTCTGGCAAATATTGATGTTATGCTGGGATTAAGGGTGGAGAGAAACCTGTTCAATGTTTTAAACGGCGAGTGCAACCTTGATGACATTATTATTACAGGACCTTACGGACTGATGATACTGCCTGCGACCTCCGGTACACAGGCGATGGTTGAGCTTTCGCCTGCGCAGCATGCGGCGCTGATCCGCGCTTTCGGAGATCTTAAGGCGCAGGTGGATGTTCTGATTGTCGATACCGCTGCCGGTATTTCCAATATGGTGCTGAGTTTTGCACGTGCAGCCCAGGATATTCTGGTTGTAGTGTGCGATGAACCGACATCCGTTACCGACGCCTATGCACTTATGAAAATTCTGAGCAAGGAGTACGGCGTATACAAATTCAAGGTTGTTGCCAATATGGTAAGAACCATGAAGGAGGGGCAGGAACTGTTCAATAAACTGACCAAGGTGACGGAACGATTCCTTGATGCCTCGCTGGAACTTGTCTCCTGCATACCGTACGATACCAATGTCAAGCTTGCTGTCCGCAAGCAGCAGGTTATTGTGGACGCCTTCCCGAAATCTCCTGCGTCCATAGCATTCAGAGCGCTGGCCACCAGAGTCCTCAGCTGGCCTGTTCCGTATCAGCCGGGCGGACATCTGCAGTTTTTCATTGAAAATATGCTTTCCAATTCAAAGGAACTGTAGGGTTTGATTTATGAACGGAGCCAAAATATATTCACAGAACAGATACAGTTCGAAGGAGGATAAAACCAGAGAACTTGTGACCAGGTATGCTCCTCTGGTAAAGAAAATTGCGCTTCATCTGAAGGCCCGTCTGCCGCATTCAGTGCAGGTGGATGATCTGATTCAGTCTGGAATGATCGGTCTTCTGGATGCCTCCAATAATTTTGATGACAGCAAGGGAGCATCGTTTGAAACCTTTGCAAGCATCAGGATCAGAGGCGCCATGATTGATGAAATCAGAAGCAGCGACTGGGCTCCGCGTACAGTACATCAGAACACCCGCAGAATTTCCGATGCCATGACGGAACTGGCAAAAAAACTCGGCCGTGATGCAACTGATCTGGAGGTTTCCGAATATCTGGGCATTCCGGTGGATGAATATCACCGTATGCTTTACGAGTCATCGACCACCAAAATTGTCGGTATCGAGGATCTGGGCGTGTCCGCCGATGCGCTGGTGTTTGAAAATCAGAATATCAATGAAAACAAGCCGCTGAATGCGGTTCTTGAACATAGCTACCGCCAGTCGCTTGCAAAAGCGATTGAAACACTGCCTCCGAAGGAGGCTCTGCTGCTTTCTCTTTACTATAAAGATGAACTGAACATGAAGGAAATCGGAAAGATTATGGAGATCAGTGAATCACGTGTCAGTCAGATTCTGAATCAGACGATCCTGAGACTGAGATCAAAACTGAAGGACTGGTTTTAACCGCATCCTGGTCATGCCGGTGCAATGCATCCGCCGGCGTGCGGAAACTCCGGAAAAACGGCGGAAATCTGCATGGCTTTCTGCTGATTTGACAACTTCTGCAAAGTGCTTTATTCTTAAGTTCATGGTGTACCGGCCGGCATTGTTGGCCTTTTGTTTTATTATCGGATCTTTTTTTTTGATTTGAGGTTGAAAAAATGGTTAGTGATTATGAGTTATCGCAAAAGATTCAGGAACAGATTAAAAATATCAAGACAAAAATAATTGATGACTACAGCCATGATCGCTCAATCGACAATAAAGACGATATGTTTCATCAGCCAAGCAGGGAAATTATTTTTGAATGCATCCGCAATCTTCTCAGAATTATTTATCCCGGCTTCTATCAGACCTGCAACTACAAGGTTTACAATCTTCCCGATTTTATTTCAGTGCTGATCGAGGATGTGATGTTCCATCTGAGCAAGCAGATTTACATTGCAATGAGGTACAAGCATGATATTAATCCGGATGAAAAGGAGGAACTGCAGCAGAAGGCCCAGGAAATCACCCTGAAGTTTCTCGATCGTATTCCTCATGTAAGGGCATATCTGGAGGAGGATCTGCAGGCGGCATTTGACGGGGACCCTGCAGCATTCAATCTGGATGAAATCATAATCTCCTATCCGGGACTGTTTGCCATTTCCATTTACCGTCTTGCCCATGAACTGTATCTGCTTGATATTCCTCTGATTCCGAGAGTAATGACCGAGTATGCCCACAGCAGAACCGGCATTGATATTCATCCGGGAGCAACCATCGGACACTATTTCTTCATTGATCACGGAACCGGTATTGTTGTCGGTCAGTCAACCGTAATCGGAAACAATGTGAAACTTTATCAGGGTGTGACGCTCGGCGCTCTTTCAACCCACGGCGGACAGAAACTGAGAAATGTGCGCCGCCATCCTACCATCGAGGATAATGTAACCATTTATTCCAATGCGTCGGTTCTCGGGGGAGACACGGTAATCGGAGAGGGATCCGTAATCGGCGGCAATGCCTTCATTACCAAGTCAATCAAACCCAGGACCAGAGTCAATGTCAAGATTCAGGAGCTTCAGCTGACGGATATCCGCAATAAATCAAAAAGCTGCGATCCGAAGGATGAATGCTGGTACTATGTTATTTAAGTCTGCCGGAGCTGCGTCTTCCGGAGAGGCGGGCGCATGCTGCTGCTCTGTTTCTTCTTTTTTTAATTTTAAACACTAAATATAGAATAAAAGTTTTGTTTTTTTATGTATTTAGTGATTTAACATTCAAAATTTTTTTTATTTATTTAATAAAATGTTCAGCATGAGCTGGATCGTTTTTGCGTTTTTTGAACAAATTGGCAAAAGTGGTATACTACCGTCGAGTTTTTGTGTGACAAAATTACAAAATGCCTGCGGGGCCGGTGCGGGACCGTTTCCCGAGCTTGAATTCACGTGCGGAGTTCTGATAAAGTCCGGCGGGACGGATTTGTAATTTTCAAAGCATTATGTTTATAGGGATCTGTATCCGAATTATTGATTTTTATGGATAAATCAAATTGGAAACATTCAATTTTTTGGAATAGGTCATAAAATAATGATATAAAAATTATAAAATGTGTCGTGTCACATAGAATTTGATTAATAAAATGTATTATCATTTTGTAAATTAAATTTTTTGGTAAAAGCGCGGCAAGCATTTAGGAGTAAGTAAAGTGGATAAGAATATCAAGATCCTTATCGTGGATGATTTTTCAACAATGCGCAGAATTATTAAAAACCTATTACGTGATTTAGGATTTACCAATACCCACGAAGCTGATGACGGCAATACGGCTTTACCTATGCTGAAGAGTGGAGATTTTCAGTTTGTTGTTACCGACTGGAACATGCCTGGCATGCAGGGTATCGACCTGCTGAAGGCCATCAGAGCGGATGAAAAACTGAAGACTCTTCCTGTTCTCATGGTTACTGCGGAAGCAAAGCGTGAACAGATTATTGAAGCCGCACAGGCCGGCGTCAACGGTTATATTGTTAAACCGTTTACAGCTGCAACGCTGAGTGAAAAACTGGATAAGATTTTTGCAAGATTATAAACGACGGGAAGTCTGTTTTGGTTTGCGTAAGAATTTAATGAAAATATTAATAAGAAACTGACTTGCAATAAGCAGTGTCTTGCACGGGAGCACATAACATGGCGTATGATGGAGTAGATGAGGAAATATTACAGGACTTTATCGTTGAAGCTTCAGAAATTATAGAGACCCTGAACGAGCAGCTGGTTCAGCTGGAAGAAAGTCCTGAAGATCATGACCTGTTAAATGCTATTTTCCGCGGTTTCCATACGGTAAAGGGCGGTGCCGGTTTCCTTAGCCTGACCAACCTTGTGGAAGTTTGTCATGCGGCAGAAAACGTATTTGATTCATTGCGTAACGGAAAAGTGTCGGTAAATCCTGTGGCAATGGATATTATTTTGCGGGCGTACGATTGTATCAAGGAGATGTTTGATCACGTAACCAATCGCGAGGATTTTGATCCTGCTCCCAAGGATCTGCTTGCAGAGCTGAAACAGCTGGCAAACGGATCACTGCCTGCCAAAGCCGCGGCAACTCCTGCTCCGCCTCCTGCACCACCTAAGGAGGAAAAGCCTGCTCCTAAACAGATTGTTATTCCGGCAGGCAACCCTGACGATACTATAACAGATGACGAATTCGAATCACTGCTTGATCAGCTTCACGGTGTCGGTCATGCTCCGGGATCCGCAGAAGATCAGCATAATCAGCTTGTTACCAGCGATGTGACGGATGCCGAGTTTGAAAAGCTTCTTGACGGGGTTTCCGGTGCCGGCACGGCCGGTGAAAGTGCCGAGTCAAAGGAAGAAACGCCTAAGCATCAGCCTACCGTGGAAGAGATTATGTCCAATCCGGATGATACCATTACCGATGACGAGTTTGAGGCTCTGCTTGATCAGCTCCACGGAAAGGGGCATGCACCAGGTCAGGACGACAAGACCGGTTCAGCATCTGCCTCGAGTGCAGCAAAACCGGCAGCTTCAGAGACAGTCAAAACCGATGCTGCTGCGGCTCCTGCAGCCAAGCCTGCTGCCAAATCAGCACCTGCGGTTCCGCCTGTTGAAAGTACTGTTCGTGTTGATACCAAGATACTTGATACCATCATGAACATGGTCGGAGAGCTTGTTCTGGTAAGAAACCGACTGATCAGTATCGGATCCATGCACAACGACGATGAACTGTCGAAGGCGGTATCCAATCTTGATGTTGTAACAGCAGACCTTCAGGGTGCTGTAATGAAGACCAGAATGCAGCCTGTGAAGAAGGTATTCGGTCGTTTCCCACGCGTTGTACGCGATTTGGCACGTAATTTAAACAAGGAAATTGAACTTGTTATGATCGGCGAGGATACCGATCTTGACAAGAACCTGGTCGATGCTCTGGCCGATCCTATGGTTCACCTGGTAAGAAATTCATGCGACCACGGTATTGAACTGCCGGAGGCACGTATAAAAGCAGGAAAGCCGCCTAAGGGACAGATCAGACTCGAGGCCAGCCAGGAAGGAGATCATATTCTGCTGCGCATCATTGATGACGGTGCGGGTATGGATCCTGAAAAGTTAAAGAAAGTTGCTCTTGATAAAGGAATCATCAATCAGGAAACCGCAAGCAAGATGAGCGATTCCGAAGCATTTCAGCTGATATTCGCTCCGGGATTTTCAACCAAGAGTCAGATTACCGATATTTCCGGTCGCGGTGTCGGCATGGATGTGGTTAAGACATCAATTACCAAACTTAACGGTTCTCTGCATATTATTTCCGAAAAGGGCGTAGGCACCACACTTGAGATCAAGGTTCCTCTCACACTTGCGATTCTGCCTACACTGATGGTTCTGGTAGGCGGTCAGTCGTTTGCCCTGCCTCTGACATCTGTAAACGAAATATTCCATCTTGATCTGAGTCAGGTCAAGGTTGTTGACGGTCAGACAACCATTGTGATCCGTGAAAAGGCGATTGCACTGTTCTATCTGCAGGACTGGCTGATTCGGGATCCGAGCAAGATTGTACGACCTACACAGGGACATGTGGTTATTGTTCAGGTTGGTCAGCAGCAGATCGCGTTTGTGGTTGACGGTCTTATCGGTCAGGAAGAAGTTGTTATTAAGCCTCTTGATGATTTACTCAAGGGAACGCCGGGCATGGCAGGTGCAACCATTACCTCGGACGGCGGTATTGCCCTGATTATTGATGTACCGAATTTACTGAAACATTATGCACATCGCCAGTACAGAAATATGGCAGGTCTGTCGGGAGCTCCGGGAAGACTGTAAACAATATTGCTGTAGAATATGACTTTATTGATTAATGCAATGATAAAAACTGCTGCAATGCATAATGAATAAAAAGATTAATTAAAAGTAAGGTTGCTATGGCTATAAGAGTTCTGATTGTTGACGATTCAAGCTTCTTCCGCAGAAGAATCAACGAGATTATTTCCTCCGATCCGGGGATGGAGGTAGTCGGTTCCGCTGCAAACGGCAAAGAGGCTGTGGCCATGGTGGCGGAACTGAGGCCTGATGTGGTTACCATGGACGTTGAAATGCCTGTTATGGACGGCATCAACGCGGTAAAGAACATCATGTCCACCAATCCTACTCCTATCATTATGTTTTCATCTCTGACCAAGGAAAGCGCCGATATAACCTTCAATGCACTGGAGGCGGGAGCTCTTGATTTCATTACCAAAACATTTGATGAAATAGCAAGAAACAAAGAGCAGATAATGTCGGTTATCCGTGACAAAATCAGGGATATCTCAAGAAAAAAATACCAGGTTGTTTCCTTTGCCAGAAGTAAATACAACTACGGCCGGATCGGCGGAACATCGTCTTCCGGAGATGTGAACCGCGGTTCTTCGGCAGCAGGCAGATTTTCAGAAACAGGTCATGGATTCAATAACGGCAGAAATGTTTCCGGTTCTGTTCATCCTGCCGGCGGATATTCGACAAGACCGGCACCGGGAATTGTTCATAGAACAGGAGGTTCCCCAGGCGGCATATCAGGAAGATATACCGGCTATCACGGAACCATTTCATCGGGAAGCGGTTCTTTTCCGTATCATGGAACAGGTATTTCAACAGGTTTTGATTCGGGACATCATGACCACATTGAACCTGAGCAGAAGACCCCTGTTCCGATGT
This sequence comes from uncultured Aeromonadales bacterium, assembly GCA_902761645.1. GTDB lineage: Bacteria > Pseudomonadota > Gammaproteobacteria > Enterobacterales > Succinivibrionaceae > UBA2804. The sequence continues at coordinate 12,097 of CACWLF010000003.1, forward strand.
CCGTCAAAGAATTGACGGAAATAACCTTCAAACCTACAGGAAAAAGTTATTCCGTAGTTGCCATCGGTGCTTCAACCGGAGGTCCTATAGCTCTGCAGAACGTACTGACGAGTCTGCCGTCGGATTTTCCGCTGCCGATAATTCTGGTTCAGCATATGCCGGGAACCTTCACAACGTCTTTTGCCGCGAGACTTGATAAACTATCAAGAATCAAGGTTGTCGAGGCTCAGAACGGCGAACCGCTTCTTCCCGGATGCGCATATCTTGCTCCGGGAGGCAAGCAGATGTATGTTGAAAACAAAGATCATCACAACTTTTTCCTGAAAGTTACGGATTCTGATCCGTCTATTAATTTTAAACCGTGCGTGGATTTAACATTTGCTTCCATAAACAATGCATATAAAGGCAAGGTTCTTGCAGTGATACTGACAGGAATGGGTTCCGACGGATGCAAGGGATGCCGTCTGCTCAGGCAGAGCGGTGCAACCATCTGGGCGCAGAATGAAGAAACCTGTGTAATTTACGGTATGCCTCAGGCTGTTGTCAATGAATCCACTGCTGAAATTACTCTGCCTATTCAGGATATAGGCAGGTGTATTGTCAAGGAAGTAATGTCTCATTAGGAGTTTTTTGTGAGTTTATTAGGTGTCTTAATTGCGCTGGCTTCAATCATTACCGCCAACATAATCGAAGGCGGCAACCCTCTTGCCTTAATTGATATACCTGCGTTTTTTATCGTGCTTGGTTCCACTCTGGGTGCGGTTATCGTGCAGTTTCCTATGAAGACCCTGGTTGGCGCCGCGAAGGAGCTGAAGTGGATGATTGCACCGCCTAAACCTGATTATGCAGGTCTGGTGGAGGTTCTGGAAAATATGGCATCCACCGCGAGACAGCAGGGTCTGCTGGCGCTGGAAAATCAGATCCCGAGTGTTTCCGATCCGCTGACTCAGGCCGGTCTGCAGATGATTGTGGACGGTGTTGACAAGGAACAGCTGGTTGATCTTCTGGAAAAACAGATTTCATCTGAAGAATATCAGCTGGAGCAGAATGCAAAGGTGTTTGAAGCATACGGCGGTTATGCGCCGTGCATGGGTATCGTAGGTGCTGTGCTTGGTCTTATTCACGCCATGGGTCTGCTCGATCAGCCTGAACTGCTTGGTCCGTCCATCGGTGTAGCCTTTACAGCGACCATTTACGGTGTGGTGTCTGCAAATACCATATTCCTGCCGATGGGAAACCGCTGCAAGACCTGTAATCATGAAATTATGAAATTCAAGGAAATGACGCTTGAGGGTCTGATTTCCATTGCATCAGGAGAAAACAGCATGCAGCTGAAACGCAGACTCGAACCTTATCTGCCGGAAGATTTAACTGGAGAAAAGAAATAGTTTATGGCCAAGAAACCAAAAATTCCGGAGCATGAAAATCTTGAAAGGTGGATGGTGTCCTATGCCGATCTGCTTACGCTTCTTTTTGCACTTTTTGTTATTCTTTACGGTTTTGCCCTGTCTGCACAGACAGAGGTTAAAAGCATTGTTCAGGGTCTGGTGCAGAGTTTTGCCGATATGGGATTTGTAACTGCAAGACCAGGATCTTCTGCTCTTGTAGGAAATATGGGCATTGACGGTACCAAGTCGTCTGAATATCTGAGCAATGTTCCGCCGAACGAGGTTCCGATTGTGAATGCGCCGGTGGAAGGTGCCGGAGGTGTCCTCGACTGGGGTGCAAGCATCAACAATACAACGTCGCAGCAGTCATCCGATGATAAAACCGAGGCTGATGCCGAGGCCGAGAAGGATACCGGAAGCGGCGCATACGGACGTGACATGGAAACCCGTAATGAATCCGATATTGATTCCGTGGTTCCAAGCGATTCGATTAACGGTGCCGCGCTGGATTCGATTCAGCAGGAAATTTCACAGAATATTCAGGAACTGCTTGATGAAAATCTTGTGGCAATAACCCGCCAGGAGTCGTGGCTGACCATCGATTTCAACGCATCGCTGATGTTCCCTCAGGGAAGTGCAACAATCCTAAACCGGTTCAAGCCGATACTGGATAAACTTTCTGAGGTTCTCGGCGGGGTAAAAAACTATGTACATGTCAGAGGTTATACCGATAACAGATATTTAGGGGATGAACTGTATAAATCCAGCTGGGAACTGTCGGCTGCAAGAGCGATTTCAGTTCTGAACTATTTCACAGAAAAGGGAATTGAGCCCCGTCGCATGGCGGTGGAGGCATATGGTGAATTTTCTCCTTCCGCTTCAAATTCAACCAAGCGCGGACGAGAGAAGAACCGCAAGGTGACCATTGCCGTTTCAAAATATGCATATAATCCTAAGCCGCTGCCGATCATCGAGGATGATGATATTAAGGTAATGGATAAAGATCAGAGCAAGAAAGACAGCTTTCAGCCTGAAAATTATGATCTGATCCGCCTGCCTGATGGTACAATGCAGCTTAAGTCAAAGGAGAATTAACGATGATTGTTTGGACTACTGCTAATCAGAAAGGTGGTGTCGGCAAAACAACAACTTGTGTAAGCCTGGCAGGCTGGCTGGCAAAGGACGGAAAGAGAGTCCTTCTGCTTGATACCGACCCGCATGCGTCATTGACAAATTATTTCGATTACGATTCGGACGAGCTTCCTCATACCTTGTTTGATGTGTTTTTAAATCCTGATCTATCCACACAGGAGCTCCTGCAGATTATACTGCCGACAAAATATGAAAATATCAGCATTATGCCGGGCTCAATTGCTCTGGCTACGCTGGATCGAACACTTGGAGAGCAGGACGGTGTAGGTTTGATTCTGAAGAATTCCCTGGCAAAACTGCAGGATTATTATGATGTGGTTCTGATTGACTGCCCTCCGGTACTGGGAGTAATGATGGTAAACGCACTGGCTGCAAGCACGCAGATCCTGGTTCCGACCCAGACTGAATTCCTTGCATTGAAGGGTCTTGAAAGAATGATGAAGACATTTGAGATTCTTCATTCCACGGTGGACAAACCATATAAATACATAATTATTCCGACCATGTATGACAAGCGAACCAAGGCTTCCATTCTCAGTCTGCAGAGCATCAGGGAACATTACCATGATCAGGTCTGGAAGAATTATATTCCGATAGATACCAAATTCAGAGATTCGAGTCATAAGCATGTTCCTCCTGCATATCTGATCCCGGATTCACGCGGAACACATGCTTATTACATACTTCTTCAGGATTTATTGAAAGAAGAAGGAAAGCTGAATGAGAAATAATGATACTCAGTATGAGGCAATGGCTTCATACTTCAAATCGATGCTTACTCCCGTTTCAGCACAGGAAATCAGGGAGAATCTGACCGATAAGCTGAGCAGTTCCGGCATGGTTGCCGAAGGCGTGACCAGGGAACGTAATGAGGATGTTCCTGCGGTTCAGACTGCTGAATCAGCGGCTGCTCAGGCGCCGGAAACTTTGCCTGAGGTTCAGGATATTGCGGATGCATCCGCCGAAACTGAAAAATCAGCGGTTACGGATTCATCTGCCGGTGAGCAGGATTTCAATGTGCCTGAAAATACTGACAGCAGTGTGTCTGCAGCGCAGGACGAATCAGAAACCGCTGCAGTGAGCGGTGATGCGGACAGCTGCAGGGAAGAGACAGCTGTTCAGAATGCCGATGCTGTGGAGGCGGCGGAACAGCAGCAGGCGGCAGGCAGTGAAGAACCGGTTTCTGAAACATCTGATGCCGTTCAGCAGGACAGCGCGGTGCAGAATGCTGAAATTACCGAGCCTGCAGTTCCGGCCGGACAGAAAGATCAGACTGTTTCCGGAGAAAATCCTGAAACGGAGCGGAAATCAGAAAAATCCGAAGCAAAGCCTTCCTCTGCCGAAGGAAAGGATGAGAACAGGTTTGAATTCAGCAGTTCATATACACCTAAGGAAAATGATTCATTCATCGATCGTGATGTAATTCATTCAACATTCGATGCGCCTCCTCCTAATGTTATCGAGGCAAAACTGCAGAGTGAAATCAAGACTGTGAGAGAGCCTCAGATCCAGATTCAGTCGGCAAAACAGCCGGAGGTACGCCCTGTACTTGAACCTCGTCAGGAGACAATGGCCAAACTGTCACGTCTGATCGGTCAGGTTAAGCCGGAAACAAAGGTTGAGACCAAAACCGAAGTCAAGACCGAGGTTGTTACCATTACCGCTCCGCGCGTAAGAAATTTTGCAGCTGCAAGGGCTCTCGAGGAAACAGCATCAGACGTTAAAACAGAAGTTAAAACCGAACAGAAGACAGTGACGGCCCCTCCTGCTCCTGCTGTTGAAAAAGCGTGGGCGAATATTGAGACTGCCGATGAATTCCAGGCTCTGTTCTTTGTGGTTGACAGGGTAACCTTTGCCGTACCGCTCGTGGATCTGGGCACAATCAACAATATTGACAAGATAACCGCTTTGTTCGGCAAGCCGAACTGGTTCATGGGAATGATGAATGTACGTGATGAAAAAATTCAGGTTGTAGATTTTGCCAAGTGGGCAATGCCTCAGATTGCTGTAGATCCAGAGAAATTCCAGTATGTGATCGAACTCGGGGCCTCAAAGTGGGGTATTACCTGTACCGAACTGATCGGAACCCAGACTCTGAAGAGAAATCAGGTTCAGTGGCGTTCAAATTCAGGCAAACGTCCGTGGCTTGCCGGTATCGTTAAGGAAAAAATGTGCGCTTTGATCCATGTAACAGAATTGGTAAAACTATTTAAAAAAGGTGTTGATATCGATGGAAATTAGCACTGTGTTATGTTTTTTTTTAATAAAATCCTGTAAGATCAAGCAAGGTGAATTTTAGAATTATATTTTTATATTGGTAAGGAGTAAATCGTGGCTGGAAGTCAGAATATTGCAGGTTCAGTAAGCGATAGTGAAGTTTTTCAGTGGGTTACCTTTCAGTTGGACCGTGAAACATATGGTGTCAACGTAAAGCAGGTTCGTGAGGTTCTTCGTTATACTGATATTGCGCCTGTTCCAGGTGCACCTAGATATGTTTTGGGAATCATCAACCTGCGCGGTAATGTCGTTACAATCATTGACACAAGACTTCGTTTCGGTCTTGAAAGTACGGATATTACCGATAATACCAGAATTGTGATTATCGAGGCAGAAACTCAGACTGTCGGTATTCTGGTAGACAGCGTAGCCGAGGTTGTATATCTGAAATCATCGGAAATCGACGTTGCTCCTAGTGTAGGTACCGATGAGAGTGCCAAATTCATTCAGGGGGTATGCAACCGTGATGATGATCTGCTCATTCTGGTTGATCTTAACAAACTTCTGACAGATGAAGAGTGGAATGAATTAAGTCAGTTACAGCAGTAATGGATAATCTTAATTTAACCGTATATTCCTATCTGGTGCTTGGTCTTCTTGGTGCGGTTGTTCTGCTTGTATGCTGGGTGGTGTACCTTCATATGAGCATCAGTCAGATCCGGAAGACTTTGTTCTCTGTTTCCGATAATTTCAATGACATTGACAGCGTAATCAATATGGTTCACGGTTTCGGCAAGCGCTGGGATTATGTTACCAAGGCCATCAGCGATTTGCAGATGTCCCAGGAACAGAGTTCTGTCCAGCACACCGGCGATCCGCAGGAAATCGAGGCTCTGATCGCCAGAATCGAAGAGCTGGAACATCGTCTGGAGGAACTGCAGATGATGGATCCGGAATCAAAAATGTACAACCGTGCCGTGAAGATGGTAAAGGCTGGTTCGTCCATAGAAGAGGTTATGGATGAATGCGAACTGCCGAGATCCGAGGCTCAGCTGCTTTTTTCCATTCATGGCAGGAACAGTTAGCGTATCATTTTTAATTGTAAAAGACCCGGATGCCGCGCAGAATGCTTTGTATGAACAGTGCACCGGCGCGGTTTCATATTTTTCGATCTATTGCAATTGAGCCGTCCTCGCGGCGCCACTTTTCCGGGATCTTTCCCTGCAGCAGATAGGTATAGGACAGAATTTCAGCCATTATCAGATAAAGTTCCCGGGGAATGCTGGCTCCTTCGGGAAGACTGTCAAGATAACTTAACAGAACAGGATCCTTATGGATGTAGATTCCGGCCTCCTGAGCCAGTCTGATCAGCTCTTCGGCATCCAGTCCCGCAGCCTTGTCGGAAATCTCCGGAGCCACATGCTCTTCATTGTATCTGATTGATACCGCTTTTTTCTGATTGTGCACTGTTATACCCTCCATCCGTCGTCATTGCTGTCAGCCGCATTTAATTCCTGATCGTCGTATTCAGGATCTGAAGGATGAAGCACGGAGCCTCTGCGGCACTTGAAATCCTCTGCATTCAGCCCCAGTTCGCTGAAACGGTTTTTCAGCAGATGCAGAGTTTCACGGATCCGGTTGTATCCTTCATAGCTTTCAGCTGTGGCGCTAAGTTTTATATCAGGTTTGTTGTAGTTCGCCCTGATGCTTACTGCTCCCAGAGACGGAATTTCAAAGTAGAATCTCAGATCAAGCCCGTTATCCCTGTTGTCATCGCTTTCTGAATGTTTAAGCGTCATGCAGTTTTCTCTTTTGTTTTCCTGCGGAGTAGGAAGAGGCAGATAAAAAGGCCAGGGATTGTTTTCGCTTCTGGAGTTCTGTGCCTGATTATGAAGCGAATCCACATGCTGCGCCAGATTGTCGAGCATCTTCTGCGGCCATGTTTCGCTGTCCTTTACTCCGACAGAATCCTGAAATTTCTGAAGCATTCTGGTCTTTGGTGAATCCTCACTGCCGGGAACCCTGATCCCCAGCTGTTTCAGTCTGATTGCCACCAGCATTGATGCCCATGCCCTCAGTGCCTTTGACATGCCGCTGCTGCCGGACAGAGGATTATCCACGTAATTCAGCCACTGCAGAACAGACGGTGAATCCATCAGAGCCGTACTGAACATCTGTTCAAAATTTTTTGCCGCTTTCTGCATGTTTTCCGGCAGGAGACTGCTGCCCAGATCCTGCATCATTGCGGTGATATTCGAATTGGTGAGATTTCTGGCGGAAACCGAGGAAGATGCCGACGGAGTTTCGGTTCCTGAGGTACTGCGGATATACTGCTCCGCCGTTTTCTGTTTATCGGGTGCGGCTGGATTTTCAGCGGTTTTTATACCTGTGCTGCTGTTATCAGACCCGTTTCTGCTGAAAAGACCGGTTAATTTTCTGAACAGTCCGGTCTTTGCCGCGGTTTCGGCTCCGGAGGCTGTTTCGGCTGCGGTCCTGATGTCTGTCTGACGGGCTGCGGTGGAATTTTCTGCTGCCCTTCTGAATTCCTCAATGGTACGGTTCTGATCGCCTGAAATTTTGTGCTGCTGGTAAATCATCTGGGCGGTAGTGCGGTTCGGTTTCGCCTCGGCAGCGGTTATCGAGTTGCTGAACAGCCGTTCTGTGCTGTTTTCCTTCATGCCGCGTCCCTGGCTGTCCGCCGCTTTTGTTATGGCATCCTTTCCAATCATCCGGCCGCTGTTTAGTTTCTGCGTTCCCGCATCTGCCGTTTCCTTCCTGGCGGAGCCGTCTCTGTTCAAATCTCCTGTTTCGGCGGTATTGAGACCTGGTGCAGATGATTTCAGTGCCGCTGCCGTCTGTTCTGACGCATTCGCTGAAGCCGGAGCCGGGGTCTGCAGCTGCTGAGATCTGACTGCCGAATCCTTCGTTGAGGTATCCGTCGGAGGATTCTGAGCCGTCGCCTGTTTCAGAGTTTCAGGACTGACAGGTTCCTTTATCGTGCGGTTCAGAGGATCTCCGGCTGTATTCAGCATGGATTTCATCATTTTTTCGACAGTCTGCAGATCATCGGCATCTGATGAAATCTGACCGTCCGGAACCGCATTCTGCACGTTCTGCATTTCTCTGATCTGCTGCTGGAGATTTCTGATGTCGGCGACAGCCTTTTCAATTGTTTCCAGATTGTATGATTTATGGATAATATTGAAATTCTTTGCGATTTCCAGGTTTAATTTTTCCTGCTGCTCCTTTGCGGAAATATTCTGTTCCGTTTTTACCTGGTTTTCCCTGATCTGCTGCTGTTCGGTTTTCACAGCCTGTTCCGTGGTTCTGCTGCTTCGGGATGCCACATCAACCAGAGTTTCATTTTTAACAGATGCATTCATGTTTTTTTTCAGATCCGCGTCTGACCGTCCCTGCTGTTCTCTGGCATACTGTTTCAGCAGCTGCTCGGCCTTGTCATATGACTCCTCGCCGAAATCATCATTTGCTGTCTGAGCGGACGTGGATTCGATAAGTCTGGCATTGACCGCCGAGTCTGCCGCGCTGGACAGCAGATCTCTTACTTTCTCCATAATGGCTGACTGTTCCCGGGGCGAAGGCTGATTTATGCCGACTGTTCTGTTCTGAAAAATATCAAGATATGTTCTGGCTGCAGGATCTTTCGGTGCCGCGGAACTTACTGTTTCGGAACTGCTGTTCAGTCCGGCGGCAGTGCCGGCACCCGGTTTTATCACGGTACTGCTGTTCTGGTTTCTGTAAATAAAGGTAACAGTGGAATTCAGCAGACCTGAAATTTCACGCTGCTCTCTGGGTGTTGTCCCGTTGACTGCCGAAAGGTTGCTGCTGTCAATCTGACGCATCAGTGCCGGATTCAAATCAGCGGGATTCAGTTTACCTATGGCGGTCTGGGCAAAGAACTCCATCAGAGCTTTGCCGGCAGGTGCTCCCTCCTGGATTATTTTAGGAAGATTTGCCAGATTCTGGGAAATTTCCGCCGACAGCCTGTCTCCGGTCTGGCTGGATAATCCCTGCATGGATAATGATTTTCCTATTTCGGCATTAAGTTCCGGAAATTTGCCGATCAGTCTTGATACCAGACTGCTGAGCTGCTTTGCCGTGGGATTGGTGTTTTCCCCCAGTTCGGATTTCTGTTCGTTGTTCAGTGAGGTCATGTAACGGATAAGGGTATTCTGCTTTTCCGCAATGGCATCCGGAACCTTTCCCTGTGCCAGCGAAAGCGCCGACAGCAGATTTGCGGTTTCCGCCCTGCTTACACCCATAAAGGAACCGGATCCGGAAGATCCCGCGGCCGGTTCTGCTCTGGCGGATTCCCTTGCCGGAGCGGTTTTGCCTGTTTCTTTTGATATGTCGTTTGTTGCAGTAATCATATAACAGCTTCACATACAATTATTCCATCATACTTATTGTACAGAATCGGCCGTACCCAAATAGTAATGATGTTCAAATTTTTAACGATTGGTTGATCTATTTAACAACAGTGTGCGGACGGATTTTGTGGTACAATCTACAGCAGTGGATTTTTACGGTTTGAAAATTTCTGTCCGGAATCTGATTATGTGAATCTGACGGATGGCGGTTTATCCTTCAGTGTTTTAAAATGAACATGTTTAACAATGTATCAGCGAGATCGTACTTATCCGTTTTTTTTAATTTACAGGAACAAAATGTCAGAGTATAAATTTTTCAGCGGAATTGCTGTTGCATCGGCGGTATGTCTGATGCTTTCTTATAACACTTGTTATGCAAGCGGCGGTCCTCAGGTTCTGCCGAGTTTCAAATCAGATCGCGCCAGAGTGAAAAATCCTGTGCCTCGTGACAGGGTTCTGTACGGTCAGTCCTCGGATCCGTTTGAAACGGTTAACCGCGGAACATGGTCCTTCAACTATGATTATCTGGATCGCTATGCATTGAGACCTGTTGCTCACGGATATCGCGATTATGTTCCGAAACCTGTTGTTACAGGTGTTCATAATTTCCTGTCGAATATTCATGAAGTGAACAATACGGTAAATAATCTGGCTGTTGCCGAGTTCGGTGATTCAGCGATCAGTCTTGGCCGCTTTGTTGTCAACTCCACCATCGGAATTCTCGGTCTGTTTGACGTGGCATCCCATATGGGAATGGAACAGAAACGCATGACATTCGGCACCGTTCTCGGAAAATGGGGAGTAAACAGCGGTCCGTACATGCAGATCCCGTTTGTTACCATGCAGACTCCGCGCAATATTGTGGGTGTTATGGTGGATGACTCATATATGCCGTGGAATCATATAAGCTGGGCATGGAGAATCGCGTACTATTCGCTGTCGGTACTGGATTCAAGAGCGGAACTGATCGATCGCGAGGAACTGATCGACAATGCCGTTGATCCTTATATTTCAGCCAGAGACTTCTATCTGCAGTATCTTGATGCACAGGTTGTCGGCAGGGAAGGAATTGTGGAAGCACAGAAAGCGAAGGATCGTGAAGATCAGAAAAATTTAGAGCAGTACATGGATGAGATTGACGATTAGGTGTTTTTATGAGTGAAGAATTGGATTTGGTGCGTCAGGGCATTGACGAAGTGGACAAGGAACTTGTAACTCTGCTAAAAAGACGCCTTCAGCTGGTTGCCAAGGTAGGCGAAATCAAAAGCCGGCTCGGGATCCCCGTATATGCTCCGGATCGAGAACAGGATATGCTGGCAAAACGAAGAAACGAGGCCAGGAAACACGGGATTTCCCCTCAGCTGATTGAGGATGTGCTGCGCAGAATTATGCGGGAATCATATTCAAGCGAGAGAGATGCCGGTTTCAAGTGTGTGAATCCGGCAGCCCGCAATATTGTGGTTATCGGCGGCAACGGACAGCTTGGATCGATTTTTGTGCGTCTTTTCAGACTGTCCGGATATACGGTTGATGTGCTCAGCCGTCGCAACTGGGAGCAGGATGCAGAAAGAATGCTGTCCAATCCCAGCATGGTTGTGGTATGTGTTCCGATTGATGTTACTCTGGAAACCATTGACAAGCTTGAGCATCTTCCGGAGGACTGTATTCTGACCGATTTCACCTCGGTTAAGGTAAAACCTGTGGAGAGAATGATGAAGGTGCACAGAGGCCCGGTAATGGGACTGCATCCGATGTTCGGACCGGATATTGCAAGCATAGCGAAGCAGGTAGTGGTGTGCTGCGAGGGCAGAATGCAGGATCAGTGCGAATGGGTGCTGTCGCAGATGAAAATCTGGGGAGCCAGAATTGAAAAGGTCACCGCCGTGGAGCACGATCGCGCCATGAGTTTTATTCAGGCTCTCAGACACTTTACCACCTATGTTTACGGTTATTATCTGGAAAAGTACAAGGTGGATCTGGATACTCTGGTGCAGTTGAGTTCGCCGATTTACAGGCTGGAACTTATGCTGGTGGGAAGACTGTTTGCCCAGGATCCTTCCCTGTATGCGGATATTATTCTGTCATCCGAACGGAATATCGAAAATATTGCCGCCTACAAGGACTGCATTGCAGAGCAGGTGGATATGATCAAATGCTATAACAGGGAAAATTTCATCAGGGAATTTCTGGCGGTTCGCGAGTATTTCGGAGAATATGCCGGACAGTTCCTCAAGGAATCCAAACAGCTGCTGGATCAGGCCAGGGACAGCATTGTTCACCAGACGCTGTAGTCTCCGTTCAGATTGATTTTTTACCCTGCGGCCGACATAATGCCGGCCGCTTTGCGTCGTACCGGGCACCGCTGCATTATTGAAGCAGACTGAATAATGAAGTAAATTTCCGGATGATGTATTTTCACTCCCACGTACCTGCATAGAAAACGTATTTCCAAATCTGTAGGTTATTTCACATTTATACTCTTGGTCCGGGTATTTTTATCGTTTTATTCCTTCCAAACTAGTTATAATGAACAATGAAGTATTTTGTAGAAATAAAAGGATTGAAAATGAAATTACGTTATCTTGGCGCTATGGTTTCGTTTATATCATTGGGAATGGCTGTGCCGGCAGCGGCTCAGCAGTCGGCCGCGGAAATTGCGGAAATTACCCGAAACAATGAATGCTTTCAGAATTTTAAGGATAAGAATTATGAAGCTGCCATGGTCTCCTGCCAGAAAGCAGCGGATCACGGCAAACTTGAAGCGGTTAATCTTCTGGCTGCAATGTATGAAAACGGCTGGGGAACCGAAAAGGATATAAGTAAGGCTTTCGATTACTATAAATCGGCAGCTAACGGAGGTTTGTCTGATGCCATGGTTAATGTGGCTACAATGTATGAAAGCGGAGAAGGTGTTGCCGCCGACATGCATGAGGCTCAGTTCTATTATATAAAGGCCGCCAGAGCAGGAAATGCCGTGGCTGCAAGGAATATAGCAAATCTGTATCTTGCCGGAAAGGCAACAGATATTCCGGAAGGCGAGGTGATCAGTTATCTTGCGAAAAGCGCAGAGGCTGGTGATATAAAAGCCGCTGCCAGTCTCGGACAGATTTTTCTGAATAATAAGGATTACCAGCAGGCTGCCCGATATTTAACTCAGTCGGCGGAAAAAGCAGATCCTGCATCAATGTATAAGCTGGCAAAACTGTATCAGGAAGGAAAAGTTCCGGCAACCGAACCGAAAATTGCTGAAACACTGCTGAAAGGTGCCGCCGATAATAAATATGTGCCGGCCCAGGCCGATTACGGCATGCTGCTTGCCAAGACTGATGCCGCTTCAGCTCTTTCCTATCTTGAAGAGGCGGCAAAGTCAAAGGAACATCCTGAATGCACCGAAGAGCTTGCTTTTATTTATCTTGAGGGCAGACCCGGAGTTCCTCAGGATGCCAAGAAGGGTATTGAAATTCTCGAAGCTGCGGCAAAAGACAAGGATTTCAATGCGACCCGTCTTCTAGGCAATGTTTATTATGACGGTGAATTTACTGAAAAAGATCTGAAGAAAGCCATCGGTTATTATAAGACTGCAGCCGAGAACAAAGATGCTTCAGCTCAGAACAGTTATGCGGAAATGCTGTTGAATGGTGAAGGAACGCAGCCGGATATCGGCACTGCCATCTCCTGGTTTGAAACATCTGCCAGAAACGGAAATGCCGCTGCATACAGAAATCTTGGTGAGGTTTATTACGATCCTAAATACGGCAGAGTGGATATGGATAAATCGTATTCATATTTTATGAAGGCAAGAGATCTGGGAGATCAGGATTCCATAGTGATTATACTGCAGAGGGATTTCAGAACCAATAAATAGACCCTGGAACTGCATGTTCTGCAGAACTGTGTTTATGACTGAAAATTGAGAGGCGTGCGCGGATGAAAGCCGGCATGCCTTTCTTTTTGTTTGATCAAAGCTTTGAACCGCTGCGGGCGGTGTTTAACGGAACTGAATTAAATTAAAAACGTCAGTCAGCAGTATCGGCAGACTGAAACACGGGATAAGTTAAAAGCGCAATGCTCCTTGTGAAGAATGGAATTCAGACTTAGAATATGTATTGGCTTAAGTGTTCAAATTATTAGGTTCACCCGAAGCATCAGATAATAAAACAGGTAAACAAAAAAAGGATTCAGTCTTATGTGGCTTGATTTGTGTATCGGAACTCTGATTCCGCTGATTGGAACGGCATGCGGTGCCGCGCTGGTATTTTTTATCAGAAACAGGCTGAATGACGATCTTGAAAGAACCATGCTGGGGTTTGCTGCCGGAATAATGACTGCAGCTTCATTTTTAAGCCTTCTGCTTCCTTCTCTTGAGGAATCGGCTCATATGGGCAGGCTTTCGTTTGTTCCGGCAGTAACCGGTTTCTGGATTGGCATTCTCTTTTTGTTTACTTTGGATGAAATCATTCCTCATCTGCATTTGAAAAGCGCCTCTCCTGAAGGTCCTAAAACAAGACTGGACAAGGTGACCATGCTGGTTCTGGCCGTGACACTTCATAATATTCCGGAAGGTATGGCGGTTGGCGCGGTTCTTGCGGGATGGATGGCTGACAGTTCGATAACGTATATGGCCGCCATTTCCCTGTCCATAGGTATTGCGATTCAGAACTGTCCTGAGGGCGCCCTGATTTCAGTTCCGCTTCGTTCTCTCGGTGTAAGCAGAATCAAATCATTTCTTGGCGGAATTATATCAGGCCTGGCCGGTGTACTTGGAACACTGCTGATGATCTTTGCAGCAAGCACCATCAGTTCATATCTGCCGTATATTCTCAGTTTTGCCGCCGGTGCAATGATTTATGTGGTGGTTGAGGATCTCATTCCGGAAATGTCAAAAGGAAAACATTCCAATATGATGACACTGACGTTTGCTTTCGGTTTTACCTGCATGCTGATCCTTGATGTGGCTCTCGGATAGAGTTATGCCGGAGACGGTTTAATATCCGCAGACTTATCCACGAACTTCATTTGCAACAGATTGAATTGAAATGAACCCGTACCATCAGGCATGCGGCCGGATATAAGGGTATAAAATAACCGATTCGTATCAAACGAACCGGTTCGTCAACTTATTATTTATTCCGCATGAAAGTTTTATCTACTGATGAAAATAATCAACATCCGAACTGATAACCTCAGACAGTTCCTCCATGTTTTCCGCGGTAGACACCGCAGTCTGGGAGTTCTCTGTAATAACTCTGCTCATATCGGAAATCTGCTGGATATTGCGCGACATTTCATCGGCAGTAGCGGTCTGCTGCAGGGTTGCACTGGCAATCTGATTGATCTGTTCGCTTACACCGTTGACCTGTTCAATAATCGAGTTCAGCGCATCTTCGATTCCTGCGGTTCTTGATGCCACCTCGGTCATCTGTTCAGCTGTATCGGAGAATGATGATTTTGCCAGGTTAACTTCGTCCTGAATCGCCTGAATCATCTGACTGATTTCCTGTGCCGATTCAGCTGTTCTGTTGGCCAGTGCGCGAACCTCGTCGGATACCACTGCGAATCCTCGTCCGTGTTCTCCGGCACGGGCTGCCTCGATGGCGGCATTAAGGGCAAGAAGGTTGGTCTGACTTGCAATATCCTGAATTGTTGCAATGATGCTGCCGATATGATTGGTCTGTTCACCGAGCTTGTCAATAATCTTGGCATCCTCTGCAGTCTTGTTCTGATGTCTCCTGATTCCGCTTACCGCATCATGAACGGTATTCATGCTTTCAAGCGACGTGCTGTGTGTCTGTGCGGCGGCTTCGGCAGCTGCAGTACAGTTGCTGGCAATATCCTTTGAACTTGCGGTCAGCTGTTCACTTGCGGCACTTACGGTAATAGTCTGATTCAGAATTTCATTCATGCTGTCGGAAATTGTTTCATTGCCGGTCTTTAACTGGTGGGATGATTCCTTGATGTCGTTGGAATGCGCAATCATTGAATCAACAATATCCTTGAGCACCTCCACCATATGAATGAAGGAACGGCTCAGATCTCCGATTTCATCATGAGATTTGATAGCTCTGAGTTTTGCATTAAGATTTCCGTTTGCCACCTCGTTAACAGCAAGTCCGAGTTTCTGAATAGGAATGGCAATTCTTCTGGTCAGCATCCAGCTCATGATCAGGCTCAGAACAATGGCAACCACGATCATGATTACAACCTCGATATAATTCGATGCAAACTCATGAGTCTTTGTAAGATCAGATATCAGTTTTGTTGTTATTTCGGATATCTGATCGCTGTTGGCATTCAGCTGTCTGTTGAATTTCTGCAGCACATCATCAAGTTTATTGTCCTGAATGTCCTTCTGCAGACCTGAGAACAGTTCAATGTTTTTTTCATTGAGGGCTGTTATGGCGTCCAGCAGAGAGATGATGCCGCTGTCGTTCTGGAAAGCTTTTTTCAGTTCGGCGGCTTTACCCTTCAGCAGATTTGAACCGGCGGTGAAATTTTTTACATGCTCGGCTCTTGCCGCCGCATCCGCAACTGTAGCGTAAGCTTCGGTCTGCTGTTTCTGTGCAAGGGAATCAAGTTTCCTGATTGTATCTATTGCAGGCAGGGTTTCGGTTTCCGCCTGTCTGATATATCCAGCCATGTCTGACATCTGATATACGGAAGAAATACCCAGACAGAGTAATAAAATTATAATCACTGAAAAACATAATATAAATTTGAAGCGAAGTTTAAGATTGGTAAAAATAAACATACCTCATTCCTCTCGATAATATTGCAGTCACTGCTCCGGCAAATTAAATTTTTCTATATGATAACTCTAAGATTATGTGTTAACATAGATTGTTCAGTCACAAATTTAAAAAAAATAAACCATTGTTTCAGATGAAATATTTGCCGGGACAGCGATTGATTGATGTTCAGGAAAATGATT
The DNA here is from genome assembly GCA_902761645.1 of uncultured Aeromonadales bacterium. Classification (GTDB taxonomy): domain Bacteria; phylum Pseudomonadota; class Gammaproteobacteria; order Enterobacterales; family Succinivibrionaceae; genus UBA2804. The sequence continues at coordinate 28,170 of CACWLF010000003.1, forward strand.
GTCGGGTGAAAGAACCGGTATATCTCGTAATTTCTGCTGAAAGAAATTGCGAAATATGCGTAATTGTAAAGCTATATCTTTGATTTACCTTGTTTTTTATTTAAGCGTAAGCCTGGACTTACCGGATCTGCGGGTGAGACCGCCGATAACTCTGAGCAGACGCTGTCTTAGAATTCTCAGTCCCATAAAGCCGAAAAATCCGTTAATGATTTTCTGATTGCCGAAACCGATAAAAATCTTTTCCGGATCTGCAACCTTTCTGATATTCAGTCTGGGAATTTTAACCAGACTGCTGCATTTGTTGAACATGAAACTCATTTCCCTGACATTTCCGGTGTCCAGGGCAGGAAATTCGGTCAGCTGTTCACACCCGCTTACAAACCAGCTTAAAGATGTAACTGATGATGTATCAAAGTCTGGCAGAGCTTTTAGCGAGGAACATCCTTCGAACATTCCGAACATGTTGGTTGCGGAGGCTGTGTTCCATTCCGGGAATCGTGCGAGTTTCACACATCCGTGAAAGGCGTTCTGAAAAGTGGTTACCTTTCCGGTATCCAGCATCGGAATTTCCTCAAGTGCGGTGCATTCATAGCAGATGCTGTTGAAATCGGTGACGCTGCCGGTATCCATTTCGGGCAGAGCCGTGAGATTGCTGCAGCCGTAGAACAGACCCTCGAGAGATCTGCAGCCGGGGCCGATGGTGATTTTAAACGGAATTCTGGTTAAACTTGAAATACCGCTGAATGGTGAACATGTTTCGGTAAACTGTCCGAACAGCATTTTACGGTAAACGCTGAAATTGATGACGATTTCGGATAAATCCAGTGCCGCAACTCTCAGTCTTACCACGTCGGTCACATCGTCGGGACTGTCCAGAATTATTTTCGATGATTTCAGGTGCGGAACAATGGTAAGTCCCTTGCATCCCTGGGTTATGCGGTCAAGCACTGCATCCTTCCTTGCGGCCAGCGGCGGAATATTCACCAGTGAACGGCAGTTTCTGAACATGCCGACAAGAGTTGCGGCGCTGTCGATCCGGTAGGTCGGAACGGTATGCAGTGCATAGCAGTTTTCAAACATCCAGTTGAGGTTCTCAACATGCTCAATGTTCAGTTCGGGTGCAACGCACAGTTCCTCGCAGCCGAAAAACAGCTTTTCCAGAGATTTGCATTCCGGTCCTATCGTGATTCTGAAATTGATCTCGCGCAGTGATTTTAAAAAGGCAAAAGGAGAATCTGTAATCACATCGCCGTCACTGGTCAGCGAATAATTGATAATCAGCTCATCAAGATCCTGCTGCTGAATCCTTTTTTTCAGTTCGACTGTCAAATCCCCGGCGGAATTCATGGTAACTGTTCTTGTAGTGTTCTTTGTTACTGTTTCAGTATTCATTGTTCTGTTTCCGGCTTTGTTACCTGTCATAAAGAATGGATATTTTTTTCTGCAGATTGTTGTTCCGATCTACATATTCCAGTTCAAGACTTTCCGCATGAAAAACGCTTTGAGGTGTGCAAAGTTTTTTTATCTGATGTCTGTCCAGATAGGAGTCAGCCAGACTTTCGGCATTGTCGGCCGCCGACTGAAGCAGAAGCTGTTTTACGGATCCGTCTCTGCATGAATATACTGCATGCCTTACTGGAAATTCCCGGTTCATATCGGCGAGCCCCTGTTCGCTCATCGTTATGAATACTCTTTTCTGATTGTTTTCCAGGCTGCAGTTTAAATCTGTAATACGGTTCTTATCGATATATCCGGAACGAATCTTCAGACAGTAGGTGGTAAAGGTTTCACCGGTATCAATCACATCGTGTTTATCTCCTGCAACATAATCGCAGACGTACCAGGTGCCAAGTATAATGACGGCAAGCCATGCGACAAGACGTAATGTTCTAGGAATTGAAAATTTCATTTTTATATCATGAATGTTAAGCAGGTTTAGGTTTTAATCATTAATTGTGCCGGAATGCACGCATGGCGCAGTCCGATTTGGATACGTCAAAGGAAAACACCGTGTCCATATTCGAATCCACATAGTTATATATTACCTTATTTATCTGTCCATTGCTAAAGGTCTTTGGGTTCATACAGGTATTTTTTTTCATTTCCGCCGCCAGAATCTCAAGATTTGCAGCTGCTTCCTTGTCCGATTCAAGCTCACGGATCCCCGCATCGCTGATCAGAAAAAAAACATGAAGAACGGTGTTCTGCAGTTTGCAGTTCAGACCTGCAAGAGTATCTCCTCTGGTACTGCGAACCTGACGGGTGCATTGTCCTTCAATATCCTGATTAAACAGAGCTCTGCCGTTTACGGAAATTCTATCTCCCGGAGCCTTTCCGATGGTCATGCCTGCTCCGTGGCATAAACTGAAACCAGTTAATGATAATAATAAAGCCGTTACTGCTGCATTCCTGAACATATTCTGTAATCCTGTCTGTAAAAGTTAAACATGTAATCTGTGCTATGCAATAAACGAGCCGTTTTTCAGAATGATCAGATATTGCCGAAACGGAATCGAAGTCGGAGAGGACTGTGCTGATTCTTATGCTTCGGCATCCAGAAATTGTATCAGTCGGTTTTAAGCGTTTACTTTATATTGTAATTTCGGTTTTATGCCGCGGTGATGAAAAATTGTGCAGGAATGGTTATAGGAAACGAAAATATAAATTGTCACATCAGGAATGTGTTTTTCTGCTGGAACTGAGAGAATTAAACAGTTTTTTTCAAAGGTTCGGATCCTGCAAAAATCCCGGAGCTGACACATGATAAAAAACAACGGAAGGATCAGGACCGCAGATCTTTTTGAGTTTTTTAAACTTGAAAGCAAGAAACAAAGACTTTATATGAATTACGAGACGGATGGTGCGGAAGGAGAGACTCGAACTCTCACGCCGAAACACCAGAACCTAAATCTGGCGCGTCTACCAATTTCGCCACTTCCGCAAAAAAAAAAAGTGGGGTGAGAGATGGGACTCGAACCCACGACAACCGGAATCACAATCCGGGGCTCTACCAACTGAACTACTCTCACCACCTTGTGATGGCGTGCCCTAAAGGATTCGAACCTTTGACCTACGGCTTAGAAGGCCGTTGCTCTATCCAGCTGAGCTAAGGGCACGCGCTGAAAAACAATCACTTGTTTCAGTTGCGTATGATACGGATTTCAGTTATTGTCGTCAAGATATTTTATAAGATTTTCCGTTTTTGCCGGTTGATAGCCGATATTTTAATCTATTTCCATCAGTGGCAATAAAAAATCCGCGAATTGCATTTTATTCGCGGATTATATTGCGATGCAGACGTTTATACCGGTTCTGCTACAGGAACAGATATAAAGCCAGAATATTGATACTCAGACACATTACGCTGACAATACCGCCTCCGAGCATCATGTCGCGGTTCTTGATCAGACCGGTTGCATAAGCCAGAGAGTTAGGCGGTGTACTGATCGGCAGAGTCATACCGAAGGACATTGCCAGAGCAGCCGCCATCACGATTGAAGAGATGGTGAAGTTGCCCATTGTTGTCTTGTCGATGGTACTCAATACTGCAAAGATAATCGGAATCATCAGATTTGCGGTTGCGGTATTGGAGATGAAGTTTGAAATCAGCCATCCGATGGTGCATACCGAAACGATGATCATGAATATATTCAGCTGACTGTAATCAATTACATGAGCCAGAACGCTTGCAAGTCCGGTTTTGCTCAGTGCGTCGCCGAGCGCGATACCTCCGGCGATCAGCCAGATAACATCCCAGTTCATGGTTTTAATATCGGCTGCTTTCATAACACCGGTTGTTGTGAAGGCGATAATCGGGATCAGTGCAACGACATAACTGTTTACACCGTGCCATTTTTCTGTCATCCACAGCAGGATGGTAACAATGAAGGTCGCATATACGGTAAGTGTTCTCCAGTCCTTATTGAATTCGGATTTGATGGTCACCTCGATTTTCTTTTCCTTGAAAGGGAAAACCAGATTCAGCACAATCCATGTTGCCACGATACAGATCAGGGCAATAGGAAGCGCATGCATCACCCACTGACCGAAACTGATGGTGTTTTCACCGGTAAGATAGGCAAGTGCAATCGCGTTAGGCGGTGTACCGATCGGTGTTGCAATGCCTCCGATATTGGCTGCAAACGGAATGGCAAGAACCATGGCCTTGATGCCGCGGTCGTTCTTGTCAATTGAACTGAGTACCGGGGTCATCATTGCCAGCATCATAACAGCAGTTGCGGTGTTGCTCATGAACATTGCGAAACATCCGGTAATGGTCATTACACCGAGCATTACACGGCGCGGACCTGAACCGAAAGGCTTAAGCAGAATCTTGGCAAGTGTCACGTCCAGCTTGTATTTGCTTGAACCGATCGCCAGAGCGAAACCGCCCAGAAACAGTATGATGATCGGTGAACTGAAACTGTTCAGAATGCCTTTGTACGAAAGCAGTTCGCCTCCGTTGGTCTCAATGATGTGATTGCGGATCGGCGTGATGGATGAATCTGAAATAATCAGTGTAAGAGCTCCCATTATCACAAGGGATGTTGCATACACCGGAATCGGTTCACACAGCCATGAGGCCGCTGCCATGGCAAAAATCACTAACAGAATATGCTGCACTGTATTAAGAGGAAGCTGATGCGGAAATATCAGCGGCAGCAGGCCGAAAACAATGCCTATTACAAACACAGCAAAAATTTTATATATATTTGCTTTCATTTATTTATACAGATCGCATCCTGCGATCTCTCCCTGTCTTTTCTGATTTGTTCAATATTAATAATAATTTAAAGTCCGAATGGAAGTGTTTGTGTAAACACCCGGTCCGGATTTGCAGATCATATCACTTGATTTGAAAATGTTGTGAAAAGTGGCTGCATGAGTTTTTATAAATGTGAACTGATCTGTAAATTCAGCTGTACATATTCGGATGACCCGCATTCCTGGCGGAAACGTGTGCTTTTATACAGCAGGTTCAGTTGGTATAATAACCTGATAAATCAGAGAGAAAAAATGGCGGAAAATTTAAAAAAACGGTTAAGGGAGTACTTTAACCATGACTGGGAAAAATTCAGGGAAGAGCAGAGCGGACTGGCTCCGGATCGTTTTGAACCGGCTGCCTTTGAACTGCTGAAAAACTGGTTTCACGAACGTTTCCCGGATATGCTTCCTCCAAATGACGAACAGGCAAGGATTATTCTGGATGACGGACTCAGTACGCTGGTTACAGCGCGTGCCGGTTCCGGAAAAACAACGCTTCTTGTCTACAAGGTGCTGTTTCTGATTTTTCATCTTCATGTGGAACCTCGGAAAATTCTGCTGCTTGCTTTTAATAAAAGTGCGGCGGTGCTGATCAGGGAACGGATTTTCAGAGCGATTGCCGGTGAAGCCGCCTATCGTGATTTTCTGGATTTTGCCGCGCGTCAGCAGAACAGTTCATATTTTCAGAGAGAGAGAGTTTTAAAGCAGATGATTTCCTCCGCCGGAATTGTTCTGCCGCAGATCATGACCTTTCATGCTCTTGCCTATCAGATTGTGAGACCTTCACCGGATCAGTTCTCCATGACCGATGACACCAATTCTCTCGATCTGCAGAGTTTTTATCATGTGCTTAACAGTCAGATCAGGGATGAAAAGATCCTTGGCAGGTACGTTGAACTTATTTTATCCTCTTTTAAGAACACCGCCGGCGGCGGCTCCGGAATTCTGTATACCGCCGACGGTAAAATGGTGTACAGTGTACATGATCAGGCTATAGGAAATTTTCTGTTTTCCTATAAACTGCCGTACACATACAGAAAATCACGTTTTGAAGATCGCGGTTATTTTCAGATTGCGGCCGGAGAACAGGTGCTGGTGAATCTGAAAAGCTGGAGCGATCAGCTTTCCCCTTATGAAAGTTCGGGCAGAAATGTCATTACTTTCTCCGATTCCGATTATAATGCCCTCGGTGCGGTAAAGCAGAAGGCCGAAAAGGAAATTGTCAGAGATCTGGAGGAAATCACCGGAACTGTACTGGAAAAATCAGCAGATCAGGAAATATTCTCCGGAGCAAACTACGGCAGAGACCGCATGATGAAGGTTTTTCAGAATCTGATACTGGTGTGCAAGCAGAGAAAGATCACTCCCGGTGATTTTGCCGGACTGATTGATAATTATCAGCCCAGACTTCAGCAGGAAAAAGTGTTTGACGAACTGTTTCTGCATTTTTATGAAGAGTATGAAAATGCTCTGACCTCCTGCGGCCGTTATGATTTCATGAAAATGTTCGACTGCGCCGCGGAAAAGCTGGCATCCGATTTCGGCAGAAGTTTTTTTACCCGTAATCTTTCCTATGTGTTTGTGGATGAATTTCAGGATTTTTCCCGCTCCTACTATGAGGTTGTTGAACAGCTGGTAAAACAGGCTGAAGAAGATATTCATCTTGTCGCAGTCGGTGACAACTGGCAGTCAATCAACGGCTATGCCGGTGCGGAGCTGGATTTTTTCAACAATTTCGAAAAGTATTTCAAAGACGGGAAACGGCTCAATCTGCTGTCAAACTACCGTTCGGCCGGAGATATTATCGATGTAAGCAACGAACTTATGGCGGGACTCGGTCCGGCCGCCAGAGCGGTGATAAAGGAACCGGGTATGGTAAATCTCATTACCTCCACTAGATTCAGCTCCACTGTTGACGTATCGCTTAAAATCGCCGAACTGGTAAATTATCTTCTTCATCAGAAAAAGGAACAAGAAAGCGTTATTGTGCTGGTAAGAACTCAGAGTGAAATCATGAAGCTGAGGCAGCTTGTCAGCAGTCGCGATGTCAGAATTCAGACGGTTCATTCCTTCAAGGGCGGTGAGGCCGATTATGTGATTATAGACGTGAGCCAGTGGTATTTTCCGCTGATTCATCCTGATTCCGTCTATTCGCGGATAGTGGGCATAACAGCGGATGATCTTGTTTCAGAGGAACGCAGACTTCTTTATGTTGCCATGACCAGAGCAAGATCACAGCTCTATCTTGTGGCGCAGTCACAGGAAAATCTTTCGCCTTTCATCAGCAGACTCAAATTTGATTTCAAAACGGTGGATGAACACCGGATCCTCAAATCGGCAGGAAACAGCGATGAATCTCGCAGAAACAGCGTAACTGCGGTGATTTCCGGTAAAACCTATCAGATAAAGGAAAAACTCAAGCAGATGGGCTACCGCTACAACGGTGACGACAAGTCCTGGAACAAGAGATTCCCGGATCGGGGACAGTTTGACCGGGAAATGATTACCTCCAGCTTTAACCGTGATCAGATAGTGGTTCGTCTTTTCAACTACTGCAATCAGCCGATTAAACTCAAGATCTGACCTGCACCTGCTGCATGACCGGAAAACACTGACGGGCGGAACAGCCGCGGAGAAAAACCGGAAAACAGGAAAAAAGATCAGAAAAATAAAAAACCGGCTGCAGGAGCCGGTTCTTTCAATGAATAAATTACTGGTTTATCCTAGTCCAGGTAAAGATCTGAATCGTTGTACGATGAATTGCTGTTGTAATTGTTATCATTAGCATTGTAATTACTGTCATTGTACTGGATTGCTTTGTTTATGTTGCGGCTCTGTTTGGAAACCAGATCGTATGCTTCCTTGGTAATAGGAGTAATCTGGGTGTAGCCGTTGCCGGTAACATTGATCTGTACATAGGCGCCGGAAACCAGACTGGAGTTTTTAGGAGCGTCAATGGTGAAATTCTGATTATCGAAAGTCACGATGTTGAGACGCAGACCGTCAACGGTGTTGGCACTGTTGGAAATCGCATTGCCGATTAAAAGACCTGCGCCAAGACCGATAAGACCGCCGATGAGTCCGCCGGCACCGGTTCCGGTATGACCGCCGTGATAATGCTTGTAGTGGTGACTGTGATTGTGATTGCTGTTGTAACCGATTATTCCGCCTACTACCGCACCGCCGATGGCACCAATGGTGTTCACAGTATCGCGATCAAGATTCTCTTCCTTGATTTTAACCGGAGTTGCACTGATTATGATACCGTAGGTGGTTTCATAGGTTGTGCCCTCATCGGCAATTCTGCGGTTCTGTGAATCATAGTTGTTGGTGCATCCGCTCAGACCGACAGTGGTAGATGTGGCAAGGGCAACCATCAGAGCTATATTAAGAATTTTTTTCATCAGTCGTTTTTCCTTAAACTTTGTTAACAGTCATTGTTTATGTAATTCTAATACAAATCAGAACATTAGAGATTAAAAAAATCCTAAAGTTCTGATTCATTCTGTCAATATTGATTTAATTGGTTAAAATTTAATCATTATTGAGTGTGCAGCTTCCGTTGGAACCGACAATAATTTTCTTCTGGGCAATGAGTTTATCCAGAATCATCTGGAAGTACTCGTTCGAGTTCTTGCTGGAACGTTTGATTCCCAGAATCTTGGAAGTCTCCTTGATCAGTTCCTCGGAATTAATGCCGATCATGTTTCTCACTACGGTGTAAATTGCGGCAATCACCTCCTGGGAGGCTATGTCGGTGCCGTTGCGGCTGAGACCGTAATAGCTGCTGCGGTATACGTTGTAGCTGGTCGGATCCTGGCTCCGTTTCCAGTAGTATAGCTGCCCGTTGTAAATATCGCGAACCTTCACCGCATTGATTCTGATGGCAATATCCCCTCCCAGTTTGCTTTCCAGCTTCTTGTTGGTTCTGCTGATGCCGTAGCATTCGAGCAGCACCTTGTGAAGGAAGGTCTGGGACATAGGTGCCGCAACCTCGATCAGACGGTTGGCCTTGGCTACAAGCTGATCGTCAAAGCGGTTTGTCAGCAGTGAATCACTCTGAATTTCACGGCTGTGTTTCAGTTCACTGATTAAATCGACATTCCGGTACGGATCGTTGACAACCGCATTGGTTCGCTGCGCTCCGGCAGAGCTGTCAGGAACGGCTCTGGAGTTTATCATGTTCTGTCCGGCTGCAGCGCCTCCGGAGGTGCGGTTATCGCCGCCGATTGCAGCCGAGCCTGCAGGAGAGCCGGATGTGATTACCGGAGGAGGCACCTCTACCGGTTTCGGTTTGGCGTCGGCAATCAGTTTCGCCTTTTTATCAGGATCGGACAGATCCTTCAGAAGTGCAAGCAGACGGTTGATTTCCTTCTGGCGGTTGTTCTTCCAGTCAAGAGCCCATACTCTGGTCACGTACCATCCCAGTCCCTCGAGCACCGATACCTGGGTTATTTCCCGATCATACACGCTGTGCGCCTGCTGATAGGAACAGCCGTCAAGCATGATGCCGAGAATATATCTGTTTTCGTTGTCCGGATCCACCACCGCGAGATCGATGTTGAATTTGGATTTGCCGATGCCGCGATCCACCTTGTAGCCGAGATCGGTCAGCAGATGTTCGATGGATGAGGCAATGTAATCCTTTCGGTTTGCGGATCTGGAGGCTGCTGATGCATCCATGGTCAGGCGACCGTGTTCGGCGTATTCCAGGAAATTGCGCAGCGCTCTTACGCCTTCGGCGGCGGTGCGGTTCAGATCTATATCCTCGTAGCCGATGGAACTGAACACCTTCATTTCCTGACGGGCGCGGGTTACCGCCACGTTGAGACGGCGCCATCCTCCGTCACGGTTAAGCGGACCGAAGTTCATGGTCATCTTTCCGTCACGATCCTTGCCGTAGGCGATGGAGAACAGGATGACGTCTCTTTCGTCACCCTGAACATTTTCCAGATTCTTGATGAACAGCGGCTCGTCGGAACTGTTGATCCATTCATCGAGTTCCGCATCCTTTCTGCAGGCTTCAAACAGCAGATCGTCAATCAGGTTCTGCTGGCTGATGTTGAATGTTACTACTCCGAGAGACTGTCTGCTTTTAACCGGATCCTTGCTTCTGCTGATAATCTCCTTCACGATGGCCTCGGCCTCTCCCTTGTTGGTTCGTTTGCCGCCGCGTTCAAAGTAGCCGGAGACGCGCTCCAGAGTTACCAGTGATTCACGATCGTTGGTTGAAGGGAAAGTGTACAGATCGTTGCCGTAGAACTGCTGGTTGCTGAAGGCAATCAGACTTTCGTGACGGCTGCGGTAATGCCACAGCAGATGACTCTGCGGCAGATTGAGCGCCAGAGCGTCATCCAGAATGCTTTCCAGATCCTCCATTTCGAGATTGTCCTCATCCTCGTTGGCAGACATGAAGAAACTTGTAGGAGGCATCTGTTTAGGATCTCCGACGATTACCGCATTGGCGCCGCGGGCAATGGCACCTACCGCCTTGCGGGTAGGAAGCTGCGACGCCTCATCGAATACCACCAGATCAAACGGTTCCCGGTTCGGATCCAGATACTGGGCCACGGAAATCGGACTCATCAGCATGCACGGACACAGTCTCGGAAGCAGATTAGGGATCTGTTCGAACAGTTTGCGGATGGTAAGTCCTCTTCCTTTGTTTCGGATGGCCCGCTGAAGAATTCCCAGCTCTGAGCTTTTGGCTCCCTCGATTGCAGGATCCGGCAGTTTCGCCAGCAGTCTGTAGTATATTTCCTGCTGGGCAAGCTTCTGCACCTGCGCGGAAAGTTCCCGGAACATTCTGATTCGTTCGTTGAATTTCGCACTGGAGAAGTTCTTCAGTTCCTCGCTGCTGTCGATTGCCTGCGTCACCAGCGCCTGGTAGACGGCATGGTTGTAATGATCCATAACCTCGTCATTTTCGAGTTCGGTCATGTACAGATCCACAACCGGCTTCAGTCCCAGCTCGACAGCCTGGTGCTTGTTTCTGTTAAAGAGCATCCATTCGCGGAGAACCTCGATATGATCATTGAGGTATGAAATCATTTCACGGTTTGCATCAAACCAGTCGCCGATTACGCTGTCACGGCTGAAGTGCAGTTTTTCATCCAGCAGGTTCAGCTGCACAAGATATTTGTCCCATGCCTTTTCCGTGTCTCTGCAGTCACGGACCAGATCTCCGTCGGAAAGAACATTCAGATCGAGTCCGATGTCCGAAAGATGCTTTAAAATTTCCTGCGCGTGCTGAACTGATTCTGCAATTCTGTTCCAGTCTGTACGCTGGCCCTGATACAGTTCTCCCAGATTATCAGCCTGGGATTTAAGCATGGCCTGAGCCTCGGAAATTGCTGCCGACCGTTTCTGCAGTCTGCCGATAACCTGTGCCAGATCCACGGAGGAAAAATCATTCTTTTTGTAGTAGCCCATATATTTGCCGACAAGTTTGCGGTTGGCAAAGAATCTCGGCAGGAACCACTTGTTCATTACAGCTGTGTATTCGCTTTGAAGCTGATCCGCATCAAGTTCGAAGAGTTCATCCTTCCATTCCTGGCTCATTTCCTGGCGGATTTTCACGGCTGATTCGTATCTGTCCGTCATATCGGTTATTTCGTTCAGTACGCGGTTATGACTTTCCGAACTGTACCATGCTTTCGGCAGAGAGGTCAGAGTGTTGATCTCCCTGATGAGACGGGTAAATTCCGCAACGTTGCCGTAGTTTTTCAGGGACTGTTTCAGCAGCCGGTTTGTCTTTTTACAGCATTCGCTGAATTTTTCAAATACCTGACTGTAGCTGTCAAGCTGTGAAGGAAGTTCCTGACGCAGCTGTTCGCTGTAATCACCGCCGTCAATCAGACTGAGAGGATGACCGGATATTTCTCCGAGTTCCCTTCCCATTGCCACAAGCTCCTGAAGTACCTTTTCTAGTTCCGCGAGCTTCTCCTTGTCAAGGGTTCTGACGTAATCGGCAGAGAAGGTCAGAGGTGTTTCCAGATCTATGTTGTGCTCGTAGAGATTAAGCAGTTCATAGGTATTGTATCCGCATGGCTGTACCGCCTTCAGGGCCCGTACGTATTTTGCAAGTTCGCCGCGCAGTCGGCTCAGCTGGTTTGCTTTTTCGCTGTATATCGAGTGACCGTTTTCACGGGCCAGTTCGAGAGTCTTCTGCAGCTGTTCCAGAATGGCTGATTTCTTTGCCTTGTTTGAATGAATTTCAAGACAGAAATCGCCCAGACCGATTTTGGTCAGTCGTTTTTCAACCACCGCAAGAGCCGCCATTTTTTCTGCAACAAACAGCACTGATTTCCCCTTGCCCAGAGCGTTGCCGATAAGACCGGTAATTGTCTGGGATTTTCCTGTTCCCGGAGGTCCGTGCAGAACAAAGCTTTCACCGTTTGCCGCCGCATTGATTGCATACAGCTGTGATGCATCGGCAGCAATCGGCAGAATGGCGTCATCCTCGTCAACCTCTTCAGGAATGGTTGTGAAGTTTGAATTCCAGCTTAATTTGCCGTCAATCAGACTTTTTACAATCTTATTTTTGCTAAGATCGTCACTGCGGTTTCTGATATCATTCCACATGACGAACTGGGTAAATGAGAATATTCCGATGTAGCCTGATTCAAGAACATCCCAGCGAGGCTGATCTACAATGGCCTTTCTCACTGTATTCATCACGAGACGAATGTCAATGCCGTGCTCATCTGCAGGAAGCGGATCAAGACCGTTGATTTCGATTTTAAAATCCTGCTTGATTTTTTCCAGAATGGTAAAGTTCATCATCGGATCGTCGTCGCGTAAACGCAGACTGAATCCAGAAAGCGCGCTTCTGCGGGTGATTTCAATCGGCAGAAGCACTATAGGAGCATAGCGCGCTTTGGTGCTGCGCTCGTTTTCATACCATTTCAGCAGACCGAGAGCAAGATAAAGGGTATTGGTACCGTTTTCCTCCAGGGATACTTTGGCGGCACGGAACAGTTCCTTCAGTTTTTCCTTCAGCACCGCATCGGTAAGAATGGAACGGAGTCTCCTGTTTTTGAAATCCTGATCCACAATGTCCTTGAACTCGGGAAGATTGTGAATGGTATCGAAACTGATATCCTCGTTTCTGAAATTTACCTCCTCCGGACGCGGAAGAATTACAAAATTTTCACCGTCGGCCAGATAATCCTCGAACTGATCCAGTGAATTGCACAGAACCGGGATCAGAACCTTGTTGAGACGCATGCTGATCAGTGTATTGCGCAGACCGAGATCAAGCAGTTTTCTTTCCCAGACCTGTTTTTTGGTAAGTTCGGCTGTGCTGCCGCTCAGCACCACCGTATCCGACAGGCGATCGGGAGAATAGGATTTGAGATTGTCAAGCTGCGGACGTTCAATTGTCCAGCCGCTGTCGCTTTTAATTCTCATCGGCAGAGGAGAGTAGCCGTAAACACGGGCGCATTTTACATCGATGATGTATTCCACCGCATCAAGATTCTTGAGATTCTGCAGAGCCATCTGCTGCGCTTTTTTGAAATCCGAATGACTGAGAAGAGCAGTGGCTTCCACTATGGCTATTTCGTTGATTCCGTCGGCAATTCGTTTGGTTATGTTCGAAGCGTCATCCTGAACAACATTCGGAAAGTTTTTCTGCTCAAGCCAGAAACCTACAAAGGCATGATCTCCGGTTAGAATGAGCAGCGGGTTGATTCCAACCGCTTCGAGCAGTCCGGCATACAGCAGGGATAGATCAAGGCAGTTTCCCTGTTTCTGGTTTAAAACCTGATCGCAGAGTTTGATTCGCTGACCTACGGTTGCATATCCGCCCTTGCTGACCACATAAAGCATGTTTCTTTTTCGCAGCGCCTCGTAGAGAGCAGCTCCCATCTGCAGCGTACGGTTCGGATCCTCCGAAAGGTATCCGTCGAACTGGTTGTCCAGTCCCCAGCTCTGCATAATGTCGGCAGCTTCCGAAATCACATCGCCGTATACCGGATGATTAGGCATTACGTAGGTTGCCAGCAGTTCCGGATACAAAGATGTTCCTAGCCATTCATCATATGCCAGAACATTTATTTCTGCGGTTACGGTCTGAATCAGATTCTGGTTTTCGTCAATCAGTTCGAATGCAAGACTTCCGGTCAGCTTTTCATTGATATTGACAAGATAATCGGCATTAAGAATCACACTGGCGTCACTTATGGTGATGCGCTCGATGGCCGGCAGAGCGTCCAGCCGGATGTATGCGGTTTCGGCAAAGGAAGGTGTTGAACGGATTCTGAGAGTGATGTTCTTCAGATCCTCAGCCGATTTATTGAAAATCGTAATTGATTTTACAATCGGTATTCTGTTCTGCTGCAGAGCAAAGTTGATATGACCGGCAACGGAAACCTCGATGTTCAGATCTCTGTTGATTTTTCGTTCCAGTTCATTTCTCTGAATATTGCTTTCATTTGCAGTTTCAGTAATATTTTCATTGGTATCCATATAGAGAAAATTACCTTAAAAATCAGTTGGTTAAAAATAACAAAATTTAAGCTCCGTCTTTTACTGCCCAGTATGACAGCGTAAAGACAGGCTTAAATCAACGAATAATATAATAATCGCAATTTGCACAAATCAGCCGTCAGAGAGAAATATATTATGCTGAACCGTCCGTCCTGCGATCTTTAAATCAGAATCACAGGGATTTTATTCTGTCGGCAATCAGTGCCGCATGTTTCCTGGCGGCGGCAATTAATCCGTTTTTCTGCTCTTCGGTTGTAACTCCCGGAATATAGAATATCCCTCCGAGATGGAAGGTTTCAAGGTAGTTCAGACCGCAAAGCGCCGCGCACTGGTGCAGAGGAAGCAGAAGCTCGTCAAGGGTATGATTCTGCGGTTTTCCCGGCTGATATGCATCGGCCGGTGAACCGGTCGTTCCCGAAACAATAAGTTTTTTTCCTCCAAGTTTCGCGGTGGAGCCGTGGGCAAAACCGTGGCTCATTACATCCTCCTGCCATTTTTTCATAAGTGACGGAAGGCCGTACCAGTATACAGGAAACTGCCACACAATCAGATCTGCGTCAAGCAGTGCCTGCTGCTCGGCCTGCACATCAATTCTGTAATCGGGATAGAGCGCTCCGAGATCTCGTACTGTTACTTCCGGCAGCTGCTTTAGTTCATTGATTATTGTTGCATTTGCTATGGATTTTTCCAAATGCGGATGACCTGATATAACTACTACTTTCATACAAAATCTCCAGCAATGTAAGTCGGATTATCAAAAACAGAGAACGGATTTAAAAACAAATCCCCCACCGTAATTTTATTGATTTTTGGAGTGGAATAGTGAGAGAAAAATCTAAAAAACGATCAGAGATCTGTTTTTTTATTTTCAGGTTCGGAGGCATACATAAGGTGCGCGTGATTTCATTTTTTTGATTGCTTGAACAGACAGATTGTCAAACACGTGATTTTTATGGAAACTGAAAATCAAATGTATCCGGTGCCTGATTCAACTGAATCTGCAAAAATAAAAAGGAGAACAAACATTGCTGTTTATTCTCCGAAGACTCAAAAGAATTAAAAAACGATTTTACAGACTGTCGATTTTTTCTTTGCTTAATCCTGTCAGATTAATGATTTCGTTTGTGTTTTTTCCTTCGTTTTTCAGGTATTTTGCAAACCGAATTATTGTTTCATCTTTTTCTGCCAGTTTTTTATCTTTGTCAGCTATTATCAGATCTCTTTGTCTTATTGCATCCTCAAAGGTAAAAGATTCTTCTATTTCCTGAACCAGATATGCATCATAATCCATATTCAATACCTCAAGTTCAATTTTCGATAATTTCCTTGACAGATACATCAGCCATCTGTCTGATTTTGACAGTTTGGAAATGTAGTCTCTAGGATTTTTACTGATTTGTCTTAATTTTAACAGCTTTTCATTGAATTTGCTTGATTCAAATGTGATTATGTAGCCATCATTGAAATTTAAATCCTGCAGAATAATGTTTTCGTTAACTGTTCCTTGGTCAACATTGAAGTTGCTTCCTGTATTGGAGGTTCCTTTAAGTATTTCTGCAATGTTCCTGATTCTGTGTGTTACGTACTCATCTTCAAAAAATGTTTCGTTCAGTATGGCAATGCATATGGTCTGATTCGGAAGTTCGTTTGGTTCTCCTTTCTTTGGAAGTATTGATTGCATGATTTTGTTTCTGTAGATCATTATGCGCTGAATCAGTTGATGCTGCCTGTACGCCTGAACTTCAATGTTGACCTTGTCTCCGTTCTGCGTTCGTACCAGTACATCTACCAGACTCGATTTTTTCTGATCATTGCCGGCGTTAAGTTCAGAGTTGCAGAAAGTGAGATCTGTATAGGCATTTTCACCTTCAAGCATCAGCAGACTGTTTATCAGATTCAGGGTGATAAACTTTGATTTTTCGTTGTTGAAAATATACTTGAACAGTCTGTCGTTGAACATATTGCGGCAAACAGTCTGGCCATTATATGTACCAATGATAATAGGATTGAAATCCGTCATAAAATAACTCCGTTTTTATATTGATTAAAAATATGAATGTAAAAGAATATTATACGACACATCGTATTCTTTAAAAATAATGATACACTGTTTGAAATTTGTTTGTCAATATAATATGTATAATACTGACGTGTAATGTAATTTTCTTTATATTTTGGTTGGTTGTGATTTTACGCAAGTAGGTTATGGGTACCGATTTGTTGAAGCAACAGGAAAAATATCATGATGTCCGTGTATTTGATGAGATGGCTGAATGTTTCATCAAATGAATATCCGGTGCCTGATTCAGCTGAATCTGCAAAAATAAAAAGGAGAACAAACATTGCTGTTTATTCTCCGAAGACTCAAAAGAATTAAAAAATGATTTTACAGACTGTCGATTTTTTCTTTGCTTAATCCTGTTAGATTAATGATTTCATTTGTGTTTTTTCCTTCGTTTTTCAGGTATTTTGCAAACCGAATTATTGTTTCATCATGTTCAGCTAGTATTTTGTCTATTTCAGCCAGTGTTTTGTCTATTTCAGCTAGCATTTTGTCTATTTCAGCCAGCTTTTTGTCTATTTTAGCTAGCATTTTGTCTATTTCAGCCAGCATTTTGTCTATTTTAGCCAGCATTTTGTTTATTTCAGCCAGCTTTTTGTCTATTTCAGCCAGCTTTCCATCTTTTGCTGCCAGCTTTTTATATTTTTCTACCAGCTTTTTATATTTTTCTACCAGCTTTTTATCTTTGTCAGCTATTATCAGATCTCTTTGTCTTATTGCATCCTCAAAGGTAAAAGATTCTTCTATTTCCTGAACCAGATATGCATCATAATCCATGTAGTCTCTAGGATTTTTACTGTTTTGTCTTGATTTTAACAGTTTTTCATTGAATTTGCTTGATTCAAATGTGATTATGCAGCCGTCATTGAAATTTAAATCCTGCAGAATAATGTTTTCGTTAACTGTTCCTTTGTCAGCATTGCAGGCAGTTCCTGCATTCATGTATTTCAGCAGTGTTCCCCGCTCGGGTTTGTTTCATGCTCAACTTTAAAATTGATTCGTTCAGTATATGCTTGTGGTTGCTGCTGCATATCCTGGGAAAAGATGATTAATTTTTAACTATGTGAAGTGGCACGGTTTAAGTACTTGACTGTGATGGATTTTCTTACTACTCTTTTTTTACGGATAAATAATTTTACTCATAAATAAAAGAACGAAGATTTTTTGCAAAAGGTAACGGCGACAGATAATCAGCACAGTATGAAGTCGGATGTTCCTTTGGCTTTTATGCTCTTATCATCACAACACGAAGTAGGTAAATATATGGCAGGAAAGAATAAACACAACGGATTTGCAAAACCGTTTTTACGGGCTGTTTCTCTTGCTTCTTTAATGCTGTTTCTTCAGGGATGCGGAACATCGGTTTTAGACGGCAGTTCTCCTGCAAAATTACAGGAGTCATTCAAGGCGGTGAAAAGCGGTCTGTCCGATCAGAAACAGCAGGTAAAATTTGAAGTTGCGTATAATATTCTCAATATTTATTTATCGGAGCGTGTAAAAAAAGGCGGCAATGAGAACAGTCTCCGCATGGAGATGTTCAACGGAAAGGATGCCAGAACACTGGTGGAACAGGCAAGAACCTATGAACAGGGCAAAGTTGACTCGATAACGGCTGAACTGAAGGTTCTCGACAACTGCTATAAAAGTCTCAAGTCAGGTCTGAAGGTTGAGAATGCAACTCTGCGTTCCAGTTCCGTTAAACCTGAAGAAAGGGTTGAACTGAGTTTTGATCTGCATAACGGCAGTCAGTACCCTGTTTCCATGATTCAGGCGAATGTCACACTGCAGGTGTTCGGAGCTCCCGGCATGGAAAAGCTTTTTGCAGGACGCGATGTAGTGAACTGTACTGCCAAGAAGATTGTCAATCCGGGTTCAATCGGCAGAATGTCCTGCAGTCTGAGTTATGAGATGGGACCTGTAAGATATGAAGGTCCTGCGCAGGATGTTCAGAACTTTGTTATTGAAATTGTTGACAATGACGATACTCCGCTCAATGACAAGGACGATCAGAATACAATGGCGTACTGCAAGGAGCAGAGCGAACAGCTGAAACGAAATATTAATCTGTATCTTAACGATCTTGAATCTCTGATGGGATTTTAGTAAAACCTGCGAGAAAGAAGGCCGCCGGTTTTCATCCGATGGTTTTCAGTTCCTTTGAGAACGGCGTGCCCGGACAGTGCATAATGCCTGCTGCAGTGTTTTTATCATCAGCTTCCGGCCATCACATCATGGCTCTGACGTCAGGTGCCGTTTCCGCCATGAAACGTGATCAGGAAAAAAATGAAAATATTCTTTGACTAAAGAGCAATTTATCTATATTATTGCGACATTATGCAAAGTGTAAAAATTCCTTTAACAATAGATCCGTACCGTGCGGCTGCCAAAAAGCTTGATTATCAGGGCATTATTGCCGCTGATGGTCTTGAACGTCTGGCTTCCATGGTTGTTTCTGTTGCAGATGATGCCCAAGTTAACCTCTCTTTTTATGAAGATTTGAGCGGTATTGTGGTGTTTGAAGGAACCGTTGTTTGTCCGGTTATTATGGAGTGTCAACGCTGTGGAGAAAAAATGAGGCTGGAGTTAAAAACCGGTTTCAGGTATTCTCCGGACATTAAGAAGATTGAGGAACTGGAACTTCAGGATCAATACGACTGTGCTGATTTAAATAATTTGGGCGAAATAGACCTTTATGCTATAATAGAGGACGAGTTAATTCTTTCATTACCATTAATTGCAAAGCATTCCGATGAGGAGTGTCCTGCCAGTGATTTGATTGAGTCGCTGTATGATAATGAAGATACCGCCGAATTGAAGCATAACCCCTTTGCAGAATTAGGTGAGTTAATTAAGCATAAAAATAGTAATAGTTAGGAGTAGGCAATGGCCGTTCAACAGAATCATACATCACGTTCAAAGCGCAATATGCGTCGTTCTCATGATGCTATTTCAAGCACTGCTTTATCAGTAGATAAGACCAGCGGTGAAGTTCACATGAGTCACAATGTAACTGCAGATGGTTACTATCGTGGAAAGAAAGTAATTAACAAGAACAAAGATTAATTGCTTGCTTGTGAATAATCATGAAAAGGATCCGGTGATTTCTCTGGATCTGATGGGCGGTGACAGCGGTCCCGCCGTTACAGTGCCTGCTGCCAAGCGGGCATTGTTGATCTCAAAGAATTTAAATTTGATTCTCGTCGGTCGTGAACAGGAATGTCTGCCAATGTTAAAAAAACACGGGCTGCTGGATAATTCCCGTGTAAAATTCATCGCGACACCCAATGTTATATCATCTGAAGAGGTTCCGTCGCATGCCCTGAAGCATTCGCAGGATACATCAATGAGAAAAGCCATTGAACTTGTTGCCGACGGTTCCGCACATGCCTGTGTAAGCGCCGGAAACACCGGAGCCCTGATGGCTGTGTCTCGTTATATTCTGCATACCGTGCCCGGAATTGATCGTCCGGCGCTGGCTGCTTTCGTGCCCAATGAGAAGAAACAGCGCACACTGCTGCTTGATCTTGGCGCAAACGTGGAATGCGATGCAAAGAATCTGGTACAATTTGCATTGCTCGGCTGTTCGGAGTTCAGCAGAATCAGTAATACGGAGAGGCCCAAAGTGGCGCTTCTCAATATCGGTGTTGAACATAACAAGGGTCGGGAGTATATAAAAAAGGCCGATGCGATCCTGACAGGACTGAAGGAAGTCGATTATATCGGATATATTGAAAGTGATTCACTGTTTAACAGCGATGCTGATGTAATCGTATGCGACGGTTTTACCGGCAATATTGCCCTTAAATCATCGGAGGGTCTGGTAAGACTGATTGTAAAAACGGCAAAACAGCGGTATCGCGGCTTTTTTTCACTGCCAGTATTGCTGATTTTGAAGGGCGTCATGTCAAAACTGTATCCGGACGAGTATAATGGAGCAAGTCTTTTGGGATTGCAGGGTGTTGTAATCAAAAGTCACGGCAGTGCAAAGATAAAAGCAACTGCCAATGCCATAATTAGAGCGCAGTACGAGGCCCGGATTGGTCTGTCCGACCGATTTCTTGAACTGCTCGGTAAGAATTTGTTTTAAAAATTAAATCTATAGGTTTACAGATGTACAGTAAAATTCTTGGAACAGGTAGTTATCTACCGCAAAATGTTCGCACAAATTCCGATTTAGAAAAAATGGTGGATACTTCCAATGAATGGATTATTGAAAGAACGGGAATCAGGGAGCGTCGCATTGCCTCGGAAAAGGAAACTACCTCCTACATGGGGTATCAGGCGGCACTGAAGGCGATTGAAGCCTCCGGTCTGACTGCACAGGATATAGATTTGATTTTGGTTGGAACCTCGACAGCCGAATATGCGTTTCCTACAACCGCGTGCCAGATACAGAATCTGCTCGGATGCAGAGCGGTGCCTGCTTTTGATTTTGTGGCCGCATGCTCCGGTTTCGTGTACGGTTTAAGCATTGCCGATCAGTATATCAAATGCGGTACCTGCAGAAACGTTCTGGTAATCGGTGTTGATATTGTTTCAAACACCTGCAATCAGGATGACCGCACCACCATTATCCTGTTCGGTGATGGCGCCGGTGCGGCCGTGGTAAGCGCCTCGGAGGAACCGGGAATTATTACCACCCATATTCAGTCTGACGGCCAGTTCGGTCATCTGCTGAGTCTGCACAGGGTTGACTGTCAGAATCCGGATCAGGAGGATCGTTTCCTTCATATGGACGGTCGCGAGGTATTCAAGGTGGCGGTGAACACACTGAGTTCGCTTGTTTCATCCACCTTCGAGCAGGCGGGCATGGAACCGTCTGAGCTTGACTGGCTTGTTCCGCATCAGGCCAATGTAAGAATTATTCAGGCTACAGCACGCAAGCTGGGTCTGAGTATGGATCAGGTTATTCTGACTCTTGACCGTCAGGGTAACACTTCCGCCGCATCTGTTCCGCTGGCGCTGGATGAAGGCATCCGCTCCGGAAAGATCAAACGCGGTCAGTTATTGCTTTTGGAGGCCTTCGGTGGCGGTTTCACCTGGGGTTCAGCTTTAGTTCGTTATTAAGTTAGGTGATTGTAATGTCTTTTTCAATTGTATTTCCCGGACAGGGTTCTCAGAGTGTTGGTATGCTGGCTTCACTGGCCGATGCATATCCGGTAGTAAAGGATACATTTGCACAGGCAAGTGATGTTTTAGGTTATGATGTTTTCAAACTGACACAGGAAGGTCCGGTTGAGGAACTGAATCAGACCTCCAGAACCCAGCCTGCACTGCTGACAGCTTCATATGCAATCTGGCAGGTATGGAAATCATTAAACGGAAAGGATCCTGAATTCATGGCGGGCCATTCCCTCGGCGAATATTCCGCACTGACATGTGCCGGCGCCATTGAGTTTAAGGATGCCGTAAAGCTGGTTGAACAGCGCGGTATTTTCATGCAGGAATCCGTTCCGGTGGGCGTAGGCGCCATGGCTGCCGTTATCGGTCTGTCCGACGAAGAGGTTGTAAAGGGCTGCAAGGCAGCAGAGGAGGGTCAGGTTTGTTCAGCGGTGAACTTCAATTCCCAGGGTCAGGTTGTTATTGCCGGAAATAAAGAGGCTGTGGAACGCGCTTCCGTGATTTTAAAGGATGCGGGTGCAAAGAAAATCGTTCCGCTCCCTGTATCGGTTCCGTCTCACTGCCAACTGATGAAACCTGCTGCGGATCGTCTGTCCGAGGTTCTTGCAGGCATCAAAATCAGCGCACCGGCTATTCCTGTAATCAACAATGTTGATGTTGCGGTTGAAACCGATCCGGATAAGATCAGGGATGCCCTGATCCGTCAGCTTTTCAGTCCGGTAAGATGGACCGAAATAGTGGTTAAGATGGCAGACAGCGGTGTTGAAACCCTGCTTGAAATGGGACCAGGTAAAGTGCTGACAGGTCTTGCAAAACGTATTGACAAACGCATTGAGGGAGTATGCGCAAATACCCCGGATGCAATTCAGGAATTAATCTAGAGGTGTAACATATATGAATTTTGAAGGTAAATTGGTTCTGGTTACCGGTGCCAGCCGCGGTATCGGCAAGGCGATTGCGGCTCTTTTTGCAGAAAAGGGTGCAAAGGTTGTAGGTACTGCAACATCCGAAAAGGGTGCGGAGGCGATTTCAGCCTATCTTGGTGAACAGGGTGCCGGAATGGTTCTTAATGTTGCCGATCAGACTTCCGTTGACGCGCTTTTTGCGTCCATCCGGGAAAAATTCGGAGCCGAGGTGGATATTCTGGTGAACAATGCCGGCATAACCCGCGACGGTCTGTTTATGAGAATGAGCGATGAGGACTGGGATGCGATTATCACCACCAATCTTTCATCTGTATACCGCATGTCAAAGGCTGTTATCAGATCCATGATGAAGAAACGTGGCGGAAGAATTATTTCCATCAGTTCTGTAGTGGGTGTAATCGGCAACGCCGGTCAGACCAACTATGCGGCGGCAAAGGCAGGTATTATCGGCTTCACCAAATCTCTTGCCCGCGAGGTTGCAAGCAGAGGCGTGACCGTGAATGCCGTTGCACCTGGATTTATCGCCACCGATATGACCAGTGTTCTTACCGATGCAGAAAAGGAAAAGATTCTGTCAGGCGTACCGATGGGACATCTCGGAACTCCAGAGGATATAGCCAATGCCGTGCTGTTCCTGGCATCTGATGAAGCCGGATACATTACCGGTGAAACCATCAATGTCAACGGCGGCATGAGCATGGTTTAACGGCATTCATGATTGTTTTTTACAGTTTTTATCATTTTGTGATATCCGCTAAAGTTATCGGCAATAAGTGAAAAAAAAGACTGTAAAAATAGTCAGATAATGCTATAATTAGCAATTATTATTTAACCCTTTAGGGATGTTTTGTAATTAAGCACGGAAGTGTATTTTTTAAGGAAAAAATAAATCATGAGTGATATCGTTGAACAAGTAAAGACTATAGTGGCTGAACAATTGGATCGTGATATTGAAAGTGTAACTATTGAATCTTCATTTGTTGATGACTTAGGTGCAGATTCTTTAGATGCTGTTGAATTAATCATGCGTCTTGAAGAAGAATTCGGAATTGATATTCCGGATGATGATGCTGAAAAGATTACTACAGTTCAGGCAGCTGTTGATTACATCAAATCACACAAGGCATAATTTCTGAATGCTGGTTTAAACTAATATTTGCATTTTGGTACTTCGCGTGAATATACAAAATCAATATATTGTTTATTTAATATAATAGTTATTATTGTATGGAGCGACATATTATTGTCGCTCTATTTTTTAAAATAATCGGAGGTTACTGTGGCAGAACGTAGAGTCGTTGTTACCGGCTTGGGTATTATTTCCCCGGTAGGTAACTCCGTGGAAGAGGCCTGGAAAAACATCCTAGCAGGCAACAGCGGTATTTCCCCTATCGAGGATTATGATACTACTGATTATCCTTCCAAGATTGCTGGCCTAGTAAAAAATTTTGATCCTGAGGCATACGGCATCGGCAAAAAAGATGCACGTAAAATGGATTTGTTCATTCAGTACGCGATTGCGGCAGCTGCGCAGGCTGTAAAGGATTCCGGTCTGGAGGTTACTGAGGAGAATGCTCCCCGCATTGGTACTTCAATCGGTTCCGGAATCGGTGGTCTGGGTTTAATCAGCAGCAACCATGAAGCATTCTTCAAAAACGGTCCGCGCAAGATTTCCCCTTTCTTTGTTCCGTCTACCATTATCAATATGGCAGCCGGTCATGTTTCTATTCTTCATAACCTGAAGGGACCTAGCGTTGCACTGGCAACAGCCTGTTCAACAGGTACCCATTCAATCGGTTTTGCCGCCAGAATGATTCAGGCGGGTGATGCCGATGTAATGGTGGCAGGCGGAGCCGAAAAGGCATCTGTTCCTATGGGTATCGGCGGATTCTGCGCTCTGAAGGCTCTGTCAACAAGAAATGACGAACCTCAGAAGGCAAGCCGTCCGTGGGATGTTGATCGCGACGGTTTCGTTCTCGGCGACGGTTCAGGTATCGTTGTGCTCGAGGAATACGAACATGCCAAGAAACGCGGTGCGAAGATTTATGCTGAATTTGCCGGTTTCGGCATGAGCGGTGATGCTCATCATATGACTGCTCCTCCTGAGGACGGTTCAGGTGCGGCATTCTCAATGGAAAATGCTCTGAGAAACGGCAATGTAAAACCGGAACAGGTTAACTACATCAATGCTCACGGAACATCAACCCACCTTGGAGATCTGGCTGAAATCCGTGCTGTGAGAAAGGTATTCGGTGAAAACACTCCGAAGATTATGGTTAACTCAACCAAATCGATGACCGGTCACCTGCTTGGTGCCGCAGGAGCCATCGAAGCCATTTTCTCTATTCTTGCAGTTAATTCCGGCGACATTCCTCCAACTATCAATATTGAGAATGTTGAGCCTGAATGTGCAGATCTGGATCTGTGCCAGAACGGCACCCGTCATGTTGATATTGAATATGCACTGTCAAATTCATTCGGCTTCGGCGGAACCAACAGTTCATTGCTGTTCAAGAAATTCAGAGATTAATTTATTTAATTTTCATTTTATGAAGAGGCTCTTGATTGAGCCTTTTTTGTTTTTTGTTTAAAATAATCCGCAGCTCCGGTGAACTGCCGGATTGGGATGTTGTTTTTTCATCTGTTATGGAAGTTTGGTGTTCTGCCTTTTGCTTTTACATATAAATAACAAAAAAAACAATGCGGCGTTTAAAATGTAGATCAGGATTTTTGCATGGCTCTAATTAGCTATCCGGTAAGAATGATATCTGTTGATGAAGATCGGGCAGGTCAGCGTATAGATAATTTTCTTATTTCCCAGTTCAAGGGAGTTCCTAAAAGTTTTGTTTACCGCATTCTGCGCAAGGGTGAGGTAAGGGTAAACAAAAAAAGAATCGATCAGACGTACAAACTGGCCTATGGCGATCTGGTTCGTCTGCCGCCGGTTAAAATTGAAGATAATCCAGTGGTGGTTCCTTCAAACAATCTGGCTGTGGTTAAAGCTCTGGGAAATGCGGTTGTATATGAAACCGATGAGATGCTTGTTGTGAACAAGCCTGCTGGAATTGCGGTGCACGGCGGCAGCGGCGTTGATTACGGCGTGATTGAAGCGCTGCGTTCCTTCCGTTCGGATCTGCATTATCTTGAACTGGTTCACCGACTGGATCGTGAGACATCCGGCTGTCTGATGATCGCCAAAAAACGCAGTGCTTTGCGCAGTCTTCATGAACAGCTGCGGAACAAAACCGTGCACAAGAATTACTATGCTCTGGTGCGCGGCAAATGGTCCAACCGGGTAAAGTTTGTAGATCAGCCTCTCATTAAAAATGTTCTCCTGTCCGGCGAACGAATGGTTTTTGTAAGCCGCGACGGAAAACCTTCAAAAACACTCTATGAAATACTGGAGGAGTTCGATTCAGCCACTCTGGTGCAGGCATCGCCGATGACCGGAAGGACCCACCAGATCAGAGTGCACTGTGCCTTTGCAACCCACCCGATCGCAGGCGATCAGAAGTACGGTGACGGTGAATTTGACAGAAAAATTACGGAACTTGCAGGTTTAAAAAGAATGTTTCTGCATGCCTTCAGCATTACCTTCAATGATCCTAAAACGGGGAAGGAGATTACGGTAACCGCACCTTTGGCTCCCGAACTGCAGGATGTGCTGGTTCGACTGCGGGAACAGCGGTAAAAAGAGATTACAGGATTTTTATGAATAATCTGACAAACGATATTAAACTGATTATTTTTGATGTTGACGGGACAATTATGGATTCCATCGGCAGAATAATCGAGTGCATGCAGGAATCGGCCAAAAAATATCAGGTGGCAATCCCGACTCCGCAGGAGGTTAAAAACATTATCGGAATCACTCTGCGTCATGCGGTGGAGGTACTTTTTCCGGAGCAGACACAGGAAATGGTGGATCTGATTACCGATGAATACCGCAGACTTTACAATCTGTGGGAGGATGAAAGACCTACCGCTTTGTACCCGGGAACCATGGAAACTCTTGAAACCCTGAAGGGAAGAGGATACAAGCTTGCCATAGCTACCGGGAAATCACAGCGCGGTCTTGCGCGCCTGTACCGGGATGATAAACTTTATTCGCTGTTTTCCGGCGCAGTTACCGGCGATCAGGCAAAATCGAAACCTGATCCGATGATGCTGGAAAAACTGCTGGGTGAATTCGGACTTCATCCGGATCAGGCGGTAATGATCGGCGACTCCAATCTGGATCTTCGCATGGCCAAGAATATCGGAATGCCTTCCATTGGAATTACATGGGGAGTTCATTCCGGTGAAATTCTGGCAAAGGAGGAACCTGCCGCGCTGATCGATAACATATCGGAACTACTGGAACTCTTTTAAACAATCAAGGATCTGATCTGCGTGACCGGCAACCTTGACCTTGCGCCATTCCTTTACGATCTGCCCGTTTTTAATGATAAAGGTGGATCGTTCAATGCCGAAATATTTCCTTCCGCACATGGATTTTTCCTTCCATACTGCAAATACAGGGGATTCGATTAAAATATGCTCCGGATCCGACAGCAGAGGAAAGTTAAGCTGCTGCTGTTCTCTGAACCGCTGATGTCGGGCGATTGAATCGGTACTCACACCGACAACCTGCGCCTGCGGCGAAATTCTTGCGAGATTGTCCCTGAAGGCGCAGGCCTCCTTTGTACATCCGGGAGTTGAATCCTTAGGATAAAAATACAGCACCAGAGTCTGCCCTCCAAAGTCGGAAAGACAGTACTCCTTTTCGTTTCCTTCGGCATCAATGCCGGAAAGTTTTTCTTTGAACAATGCTTCCATAATGCACTCCGTCTTTAATCTGTTACTGTTTGACTGTCTGAGGATCATCTGCACCTGCTGATCCCTCTTTTTTGTTTTTATTCTGCTTCTTCATCATCCGGTGGTTGAAGAGACTGCTGCAGCGGTTGCTGCGGTGAAAATCAAGGGAAATATTCTGGTACTGCAGAGACGCCTGGAGCATACGGGGCAGTTCGCTGTTAAGTTCGTCTTCATTGAGATTGGAACTGATCATGGTTGCATACAGGTTGACCGCAGGGTTTTCGTTGCTTACTTCCCAGATATCTATATTGATGTTGTTTTCGCAGCTTATTATATGGGTGCCGATTTCGTTTTTCTTAATCTGGGGATTTATGCAGTTGAGATTTTTAATCAGCAGTTTGGCTATATTGTCAATGGTATTTGTTTCAGTTTCAAAAAAATACGCATAGGTAAAATTCATGGTCGGACGCCTGGTATTCTGGAAGGAAATAAAACAGTCGCATGGATCCTGGGAGGCAATAAACCATCCTTCCGGAGGAACGATTTCATCCTGTTCCTGTTCATCGGCTGCAACGGCACCTGCCATTAACAGCGAAACTGCACATAATAGATTTCTGATATCCGTTTTCATAAATACTTCCGTTGGCTCCCGATTTTAGATCTCCCGATTCTGTCTATTTTAGCAGAAATACGGCAGTAATTGGATGAGGAACTTATCAGACCTGCGCTCAGTCTGCATTTATGCTGCGTAAAAACGTCCGGCTGCATTTTCCTGCTGACAGCGGGACTATTCACGGTTCCTGTTTCTCAGCATATAGATGAATTTCTCTGCCCGGCTTTCCGCCGCACCCTGCTGTGCCCGTGACAGATTGTTGCGGATCAGTGAAATGTTCTCGCGGGTTGTTGGATCATCATAAAGATTTTCACTGATCAGGAAATAATAGTAGGCCGTATAGTAGCTCGGCTCGCATCCGTACCCGTTCGCATGCATCAGACCGAGATATGCGGCACTGTATGCATGACCGTTTTCCATGGCTTTGGTAAACCACTGCATAGCCTCTTCGTACTGTTTAAGTTCAAAATGGACCAGACCAAGATTGAACTGGGACAGAGTGTGGTTGTGTCTTGCGGCTTTGCTGAACCATTCGACGGCCGCCTGGTGATCCTGTATGGTGCCCATTCCTTTTTCATAGGCAAGCCCGAGATAGTAGTACGCATTGTCCATGTTGAACACCGCTGCGCGCTCCAGGAGTCGTATGGCCTCGCCGTAATCACGCTCTACGGTATTGCCCTCCTGATACATGCGTGCCAGGGCTATCATTGCATCAGGATTGTTTGAATCGGCCGCGGCCCGGATAAGGCTTATCCCCTGTTCCTCGTCCTTTGGAACCGCTTCTCCGGCAAGATAAATTCTGCCGAGTCGGTACTGTGCTGCGGCGTTTCTGTTCTTTGCCGCTTCCCTGTACCAGTGAACCGCCTCCGCCATGTTGACGGAAGTGCCGATGCCTTTTTCGTAGAAAAAAGCCACCTGATTCATTGCCTCAGCCATACCTGAACGTGCCGCCTTAAGTTCGTTGCGGAATGCATATTCCACGTTCTGTTCCGTTCCTTTGCCTGTCATATACATAAGAGACAGAAGGTGCTCGCTGTTCCTGTTGCCTGCAAACGCGCTTTTTTCACACCAGTAGAAAGCCTTCTCCAGATCTTCCTTTACCTCCTTTCCGTTAAAATAGAGGTCGGCAAGCTGGAATGCGGCTTCACTGTCTCCGTAATCAGCCAGCTTTTCAAGCCACGGCAGAGCAGTGCTGAAGTCCCTGCGTTCATTAAGGATATTCACCATTTCACGCATTGAAACATAGTCATCAGCCTCAGCTCCGAGTTTAAACCATGCAAGAGCCTGATCGTGATCTATGCCGATTCCTCCTCTTGCCCCGGTGAGATAAAGATTGCCAAGAGCCTGGATGGCGGGAAGATATTTAAGATCTGCGGATTGTTTGTAGTGGCTGAGTGCCTCGGTGATGCGCCGGCGATCGTCAAGTTTTCCTGCTGCCGTGTCCAGTCCTTTCTGATGGTGGTACATGCTTCCGAGGGCATAGTGTACTTCCGGATCATTGATTTTCCTTGCTTTTTTGCATTTTTTGAATGCGCTGTTGTAATCTTCCGTTTTGAAATGAAATTTGCACAGTTCGATATCCGAGTTTGACAGATGAAAGTGAAGATATAATGCAATGCCGATACCGAGCAGCAGCAGTGATCCTGCCGCGGCTGAACATATAATAAGGAGCTTTTTTCTGCGGGCGGCTTTTTCAGCAAGCTCCTTCTGCTGTTCAGGAGTAAGCTCAGGGGGCTCATCCTCCTGCTCCCTGCTGTATCCGCGTCTGCGATCCTCCCTTGAGTTATATTCGGATCTGCTGTTTTCCTCCTGCTGTTCATTTTTATTGTCAGGCGGTGTTTCTTCAAAAATTTTATTTCTGATCGCTTTTAGTAATCCGGCGAACTTCATGACAGCCTCCCCCGGTGCGGTATAGTCATGATAACTGTTTGATTATTATCGCTTTCTTTTTCTCCATACATAAGGCTATTCACATTTTATACCATGTACCTGAGTTTTGATATTTCCAGAGTCAATATTTGTTTGCCAAAGTCGTATAGATCACATACTGAAAGCTTATACATAAAAACCGGGCAATCAGGAAACAGTCAGGAAATGTTTTAAAATCAGACCGGATGGTTTCATTGGTCAGGCATGCTTAACATGAACAGGAATATGCCGCTGATGCAGGTGACGGAGACATAAGTTACACAATCTGTGATAATTACACAAACGGGTAATAAATAATCAATATTGAAAATAAAAATCTTTATTTATATACGTTAATCATTTATAATCCTAACTGTTTTTTGAATTCCCATCGTCTAGAGGCCTAGGACGAAACCCTCTCAAGGTTTAAACACGGGTTCGACTCCCGTTGGGAATGCCAGATCTTCAGACACAGTCTTTGAAATTTCATTTTTCAGTTTTTTTTTTGTCATTTTTCGGATTTCGTTTTCTGCAGTTTTCATACAGCTGTGAACGGTATGATGTTTTCTTCGGTTACGGCTTCGTCAGCAGATAAATTTATGAAATCGAACAATTTTGGATCCATCATATGGGAAGGAGAGATGTCCTTCAGTGATTTTGCCAGAATTTCCGTTCTTCCGGGATACTGCTTTTCCCATGTGTTCAGCATCTCCTTGATAATGGCACGCTGCTGGTTTGCGTGGCGGCTGCACAGATCTCCGCTGATGATCGGATACTGTCTGGCGGCAGAGTAGTTCCTTAAATCCTTTTCCGCGCAGTATACCAGCGGTCTGATTACGATATGTTTATGATCATCGGTAACAAGTTTAGGAGGCATTGATTTGATTTTGCCGTTGAAAAACATGTTGAGAAACATCGTTTCAAGCAGATCTTCACGATGATGTCCCAGAGCGATTTTCGTTGCTCCGATTTCCGATGCGGTGCGGTACAGTATTCCCCTTCTGAGGCGTGAGCACAGAGAACAGAAATTATTGCCCTCAGGCATTTTGTCTGCCACAATTTTAGTCACATTCTCCGTAACGATCTTATACTCGTAATTGTTTTCAGACAGATATTTTTCTATAAGACCGTCGGGATAGCCCGGAAGCATCTGATTCAGATGGACGGCAATTATTCTGAATCCGACAGGGGCGCTCCGCTGCAGATTTCGGAGAATATCAAGAAGCACATATGAATCCTTGCCTCCGCTGACGCACACCATGACAACGTCGTTTTCTTCAATCATGCTGTAATCACCGATAGCCTGTCCGATATTATGACGAAGACGCTTCTGTAATTTGTTGAAATTGTACTGCTGTTTGCGCGGGTCTGCCATGATGGTTATCCTTTTAAATCAGTAGGAATTAAACAGTGTTATCATATACGCTGAATTGTCAGGTGTAAAGAATTTTAGAGTAAAAGGCTGGTCAAAAAATCAGTACATTCTCTGCGTTATCCGAAAGTGAGATACAGAGATGGAATGACAGAGCACGATTGCGCCTGAGAAAATGACATTTAAACGGATGATGAGTAAACGGCAGCACTGTGGGTTGAACGATTTTCCCGCAGATTATGCATCAGATAACAGTTGAATTATTTGCTGATACTGGTTAAATTACTGACAGATGAACAGCACGGATAATTGTTAACAGAAAGTTCCGTTCTGTATCACGGATAAAAATCCGGTGATGCGGTAGAATGACAGATGATGTTGAGTTCGGAGAAATTAAAGGCATGGGAAATATTCTGAATCCTGACAAGGATAACAGTTTTATCAATCTGGTTAAAAACAAAGATACCAGAGTGTTTGTTGATAAAACTGACTTTATAGAAAAAACAAATGCACTTTTTAACACAGATGGAAAACTTTTGGCTGTAACCCGCCCCCGCAGATTCGGAAAAACCGTAACTGCTGACATGCTTTCAGCTTACTATTCCAAAGGGTATGCCGGCAGAAATATTTTTGACAATCTGAAAATTTCCAAAGAAAAAAAATATGCAGAACACCTGAATAAATACAATGTCATTTACATCGATATGAACTCCATAAAGGATAAATTTATTTCGTACAAATCTGACAAAACACTTTATATTGAAGATATCGATGATATTGTAGATTTTCTGCAGTACCTGGTTATACGAGATCTAAAAGAGAATAAAGAATACGCTGAACAAATCAGCAGGGATCCTTTGATTGGAAAAAAATCCTTATCTTCGGCGCTTGAAGTTATATGCAAACAAACCTGGGAACCGTTTATTTTTATTATGGATGAATGGGATCTGATATACAGAGAGTATCGTAATGAAACCATATTACAGGAAAAGTTTATAGAATTTCTGCGCGGTTTATTTAAATCAAAAGATGGACAGGCATGCTTTGCTTTAGCTTATCTTACCGGTATTCTTCCTATCAAGAAGTATAATTCCCAATCGGCATTGAACGGTTTTGATGAATATAACATGCTTTCTCCCGGGAATTATGCTCCTTACTTTGGTTTTACGGAAGAGGAGGTGGCCGGCATTGTCAAATCACCTGACTGCATGGTGTCACACCAGGATTTAAAGGAATGGTACGAGGGCTACAAAATAAAGGGAGTTGATATCTACAATCCCAACTCGGTGTGCAAAGCTGTCAGCAGAAACGAATGTATTAGTTACTGGAGCGGAACCTCGTCAAATGAAGAATTTGTTCGCCTCATCAACACTGATTTTCAGGGCATAAAGGAAGACATTATCAATTTGATTGAGGGTGAAGAAGTTACTTTCAGCTGTGCCAATTTTCAGAATGACATGGTGAACATAAAAGATAAAAATGATGTATTCAGTCTTCTGGTATGTCTCGGTTATCTAGGGTGCTCAGAAACCAAAAACAAATATCGTAAGGCCGCCTATGTTCCTAATGCAGAAATCAGAGCTGTGCTGATTGATATTGTCAGAGAGCAGAACTGGTATGAACGAATGGAAACCATCAGACGTTCGGAAAACCTGCTCAAAGCTATCAAAGAACTTGACGGAGCAACTGTAGCCACAATTATTCAGGATATTCACAATTCTTCGTCGGTTGCTCTGCTTGACTACAACGATGAGGAATCTCTTACGTACTGTGTGATGACCGGTCTTTTATGGTCAACTCTTGATGATTACAGCTGCCATCGTGAAGATCAGGCCGGAAAGGGGCGTGTGGATTTAGTGTATGAACCGATAACAAGGAAACATCCGCTGATTCTGATTGAATTCAAATATGACGGTTCCGCGGAAGAGGCGATTGCACAGATTAAAACGCAGGAATATTTCAAACGTTATGCCGGACAGTACAGAAATATCATAATTGTTGGGATAAATTATAGCACAAAGACTAAAGATCACCGGTGTCTGATTGAAAAGCTGGATTAAATTCCGGGCTGCACTGAAAAGCGTCAAGATGGCTAATGATACAATCCATGAAGCAGAAACTCATGCTCCACATACACTTTACAAAACGACACAAATTCTGACCATACGGAAGCGACTGCTATTGCTGTTATGAGGTGTATGCCGATGACATTCCGGAAGAAAAATGCATCACGTTTGATCAGTCACTGTCTCATTCGGTACTTCCGGTACCTGTTGTGAACTGTTCGATTTTGACACGCAGGTTTGGAAGGAAGGTCCTGATTATCTCCGCAGACTTTATGACGATTAATTGAATGCAAATGCCTGGGCAGGTCTTTTTCCTGTGAACAGGCAGACAGAATTTTGGGTTTCGTCTGCAGGAGACGCTATAATGCGATTTTAATGCAGACGGATGCAGCAGTTAATCGCTGCATCTTGTTGTATTACGTAAAATAAAAAAACCGTACTTCATTTGAAGTACGGCCCTCTGTCATAAAGATATTCGGATCTGCCCGGTTTCAGCATGTCTTTGATTTTTTGATGGCATGCTGAATCTTGTAGTTGCTGAAATCGGAATGACGTTCCTGAAGACACCTGATTACCTCTACAAACTTTTTGTTTTTGGCACTAAGTAAAACAGTGGTGTGGAACAGCAGATCTGCAACTTCACCGATAAATTCCCTGTCATCATCCGTTACGGCGGCAAGTGCGGTTTCAACGGCTTCCTCGCCGACCTTTTTGGCTATTCTCGGCACACCGTTTTTGAATAATTTTGCCGTGTAGCTTTCTTCCGGAGAAGACTGCTTGCGTGATTCAACGAGATCTTCCAGACATGCCAGAAATGCAAAAGGAAGCTCCGGCTGATCGTCAAAACAGCTTTCTGTTCCGTTATGGCAGGTAGGTCCAACCGGATCCGCCATCAGAAGCAGAGTGTCGCGATCACAGTCGGTGGTGATTGATTTTACAAAAAGGTAATGCTCTGATTCCTCTCCTTTGGTCCACAGTCTCTGTTTTGTTCTGCTGTAGAAGGTGGCTTTTCCGAGCTCAATGGTTTTGTTCAGAGCCTCTTTGGTCATATAGGCGAACATCAGTACCTTGCCGGTTATATAATTCTGTACAATCACCGGCATCATGCCGTTTACTTTTTCCCAGTCCAGTGATTCCGGATCCAGATTGAAACTGTTAATCACGAATTGCTACTCCTTCTTTACGCAAATAATCCTTTAATTCCGGTATGGCAATAATTCCCTTATGGAATACCGAAGCCGCGAGACAGCCGTCCACATCCGTCTCTTTGAAAGCATCACGGAAATGAACCATCTCTCCGGCTCCGCCGGAAGCTATCAGCGGAACTTTTGCCGTTGCTCTGGCCTTTTTCAGCTGTTCCAGATCGTATCCCTTGCGCATGCCGTCCTGATTCATCATATTGAGAACGATTTCTCCTGCGCCTCTCTGCTGAACCTCACGGATCCAGTCCATGGTGCTCCACTGTGTGGTTCTTGTCTTGCTAACCACACCGGTATACTGTTTTACGCAGTACCTGTCGAGTTCCGCGTCGAAATATGAATCGATACCCACAACCACGCACTGAACTCCGAAGCGATCGGCAAGTCTGGTGATCAGTTCAGGATCCGCCAGAGCAGGGGAGTTGATGGAAACCTTGTCGGCACCGTATTCCAGAATCCGCTTTGCATCATCAATGCTTTTGATACCGCCTGCCACACAGAACGGAATATCAATAACCTCGGCAACGCGGCGCACCCAGCTTTTGTCAACCACGCGCGCATCGGATGATGCGGTTATATCATAGAAAACCAGTTCATCGGCACCCTCGTCGGCATATCTTTTTGCCAGAGGAACTATATCGCCCATTACCTCATGATTGCGGAACTGAACTCCCTTTACAACCACGCCTTCCTTTACATCAAGACACGGAATTATTCGTTTGGCCAGCATGCGACAGCCTCCTTAACTGTAAATTTACCTTCAAGAAGAGATCTGCCGATAATGATGCTCTGCACCCCTGAGGCTGCAAGAGACTTCAGATCGTCAAGACTTCCGATACCGCCGGATGCCTGGAATTCAAGCTGCGGGAACATCCTTACCAGATCGCGGTAGAGTTCCACGTTGGAACCCTGCAGGGTTCCGTCCCTGCTGATGTCGGTGCAGAGCACATGCTTCAGATTGTACTTTGCATAATGCTCTATCAGCGATTCAATGGTGACGCCGCTGTCCTGCTGCCAGCCGGCCACGGCAATCAGGCGTCTGCCGTCTACAATATTCACGTCCAGAGCCAGCACGATATGCTCCGCTCCGTACCTGTTCATCCAGGAGCCCACGAGATCCGGATCCTTTACAGCGGTTGAGCCGATAACCACGCGGTTTGCACCGATGCCGAGCAGATCCGCCACATCCTTTTCACTGCGGATTCCACCGCCGATCTGTACCGGAACAGGTGTGTTCCTGATTAAGCCGGCAATAACGTCAAGCTGACGGCAGGCCGGATTTTTTGCTCCGTCCAGATCTACCAGATGAAGCTGCTTTGCCCCCTCGCTCACATACAGGTCATAACGTTCCTGAGGAGAGTATGTGTATTCTGTTTTCTGGCCGTAGTCGCCCTGAAAGAGACGTACTACCTTGCCGTTTATTAAATCAATTGCAGGAATAATCATGATTTACATTTCCACAAAATTGGTTAGTAACTTGGCTCCGACGGCACCTGATTTTTCAGGGTGGAACTGGGTTCCCATAAAGTTGTCCTGCTGCACGATGGCAGTGAATTTTTCACCGTATTCGCAGGTTGCAACCGTCGCATCGGAAACCTCCATCGCGTAGGAGTGAACGAAATAGAAATAACTGCCGTTCGGAATGCCTCTGAGCAGCGGATGCTCTCCGTTATAGCTGATCTGATCCCATCCCATATGAGGAAGGCGGAGATTTCCGACCTCCATCAGTCTTACTCTGCTGTCCACAAGATTGAGACATGGAACATTTTCATCGCTGTTCATTTTTTCTTCGGAAACTCTGCTCAGCATCTGCATGCCCAGACAGATCCCCAAAAGAGGCTGCTTTGCCTCCTTTATCAGATCTATAAGTCTGCGTTCATTCAGCATGCGCATTGCCGCAACCGCGGTGCCGACACCTGGCAGAATAAGCTTGTCGGCCTTTTTCAGATCGTCGGGATCGAAACTTACCTTTGTCTCGACACCAAGGCGGTCGAAAGCCAGTTTAACCGATGACAGATTGGCACAGCCGGTATCGATAATGGTTATTTTAGGTTTGTTCATTATAAAACCCCCTTGGTAGACGGCAGCGCGCTGCCTTCAACCTTTATTGCATTTCTCAGGGCACGGCCGAAACCTTTGAAAAGAGCCTCAACCTGATGATGGGTATTTCCTTCGGTTACCTGCATATGGAGAGTCAGTCCCATTGCATCCGCAAGGGAACGGAAGAAATGAGGAACCATTTCAGTCGGGAATTCGCCTACATGATCACGCATAAATTCAGCATCACAGATGAATCTGGTATATGCTCTGCCTGATATGTCGATGGCGACACCGACCTGTTCGTTGAGCAGAGAGGTGCTGATGCCTTCGAGTTTTGCCTGAACCTCGTCCATGGCCAGCACAAAGGCGAATCTTACGATGCCGCGTTTTTCACCGAGAGCCTGTTTCAAAGCGGTACCAAGCGCGATGCCAACGTCCTCCACGGTGTGGTGTTCATCAACATGCAGATCTCCCGTGACATTCAGAATCAGCTGGAAATTGCCGTGGGTGGCGATCTGGTCCAGCATATGATCAAAGAAACCGATGCCGGTTGAAATGCGGGAATCCCCCGGATGATCCAGATTTACCGCAAGATCTATCTGTGTTTCCCTGGTATTTCTGATTACGTGAGCGGTGCGGTCGTGATTTGTGATTGCATCGGCTATATCGTCCCAGGTCATAGTTTCGCTGTTGTACTGAAACGATTTGATGCCCATATTGCGGGCAAGCTGCACGTCGGTGATGCGATCTCCGATAACATATGAATTTTCCCGATCCCAGTCGGTACGGATTAAATACGGTTCAACAAGACCTGTTTTCGGTTTGCGGCAGCTGCAGTTGTCCTGCGGAAAATGAGGACAGATCAGAATATCGCTGAAATCAACTCCCTGGGACTTCAGTACGTCAAGTATGAAGTTCTGGGAGGTTTCGAAATCCTCGGTCGGGAAACTCTCCGTGCCGAGTCCGTCCTGATTGCTCACCATGACAAGCTCGTAGCCGTATGACTGCAGTTTCAGCAGCGCCGGAACCACATTGCGTTCAAATCTGATTTTGTTCAGCGCGTCAACCTGCTCGTCCGCAGGTTCGGCAACAAGGGTACCGTCACGATCTATAAATAGGTATTTTTTCACTGTGGAAATCTCTCCATTGCTTCAAGTACCTGGTTCATCTCCTCCCTGGTACCGATGGTAATGCGCACGCAGTTCTTCAGACGAGGCTTGTCGTTGAAGTCGCGCAGAATAATTCCCTGCTCCTTCATATAGCCGAAAAGTTTTTCTCCGTCGGTGAATTCCACCAGGGAATAATTGCCGTTTGACGGATAAACCTTTGATACAAAAGACAGTTTTTTAACTTTTTCAGCAAAGCTGTCACGAATTTCGTTGAGCATGGCCACACGTTCGAATACAACCTCGAGATTGGATTTCTGCAGGGCGGCGGTGGCAACCTGGGCAACAGGAGCACAGATCGGATAAGGATCTATCACCTTGAGCAACAGACCGATAATCCGTGGATCCGCAATGGTGAAACCGCAGCGCAGACCTGCAAGTCCGAATGCCTTGGACAGTGTGCGGGTGATTACCAGATTGCTGTATTTCTTCAGAAGCGTGATCATGCTCTTCTGCATGTTGAACTCGATATAGGCCTCGTCAACCACCACCAGTGTTCTGTCTTTGGTGTATTCGAGAATATCGGTGAGAATATCCTCGTCAATGATGGTTCCGGTAGGATTGTTCGGAGAGCAGAAGAAAACAACCTTGACTGAATTCTGATCCAGCGCCTGCTTTATTGCCGGAGCATCAGGCTGAAAATCCTCCCGCGGAGCCACTTTGATCACTCCGACACCGTTGGTTTCCGCCGCAATTGAATACATGCCGTAGGTAGGAGGACAGATGAGGATCTGATCCTGTTCAACCTCGCAGAAGGTTCTTACCAGCAGACCGATTGCCTCGTCGGAACCGCGTGATACCATCACCTGTTCCGGCTTTACGCCGGCATAATCCGCGTAGGCCTGCAGCACTTCCTGCGGCTGGCAGTCAGGATAGCGGTTGTATACGCTTGAATCAAGCTCGTAGTTGATGCTCAGCGGATTTTCATTGGCATTAAGATAAATTCTGCCTACACCGCCGATTCTTCGTGCCGACTGGTAGGGAGTCAGTTTCTGCACTCTTCTGCATGCCAGTTTTTTCAGTGTCATATCTTATTTTCCCTCTGTCATCTGACTGATTCTGATGGTAACTGCGCGCTGGTGAGCCATCAGACCTTCGGCATCGGTCATGGCTATGACGGTGCCGCTCAATGCCTTCAGCGCATCCTGGTTGAGTTCCTGCACTGTATAACGGCGCATGTAATCGGCAAGACCCAGACTTGAATAGGTCTTTGCATAGCCGTAGGTAGGCAGGGTATGGTTGGTGCCGCTTGCATAGTCGCCAACGGATTCAGGAGTCCATGCACCTATGAAGATCGATCCGGCGTTGCGCAGCTGAGGAAGCAGACCGCGAGCATTTTCAACCTGCAGGATCAGATGTTCAGGAGCATATTCGTTTGAAATCCTGCATCCTTCGCTGATGTCGTCGCAGATGATGATTCTGCTTGA
Source organism: uncultured Aeromonadales bacterium (assembly GCA_902761645.1). Classification (GTDB taxonomy): domain Bacteria; phylum Pseudomonadota; class Gammaproteobacteria; order Enterobacterales; family Succinivibrionaceae; genus UBA2804. The sequence goes on from CACWLF010000003.1 coordinate 67,123, forward strand.
TGCAAGAGCTTTGGCCGCAATGTCCTTTCTCGGCAGAACCGCAAGCTGCTTTTCAATTTCCGCTTCAACCTTTCTGCTGAATTCAAGATTTTCCGTTACCAGAATAACCTGTGAATCGGGACCGTGCTCGGCCTGTGACAGCAGATCCGAGGCTACGAACGCAGGATTGGCCTTGCTGTCGGCAATCACCAGAACCTCGGAAGGTCCTGCCGGCATATCGATTGATGCGCCCTGATTATCCTTTGACACCTGCTTTTTGGCTTCGGTTACAAACGCGTTGCCCGGTCCGAAGATCTTGTCCACCTTGCCCACGGTTTCGGTTCCGTATGCCATGGCGGCTATCGCCTGCGCGCCGCCGATGGTGTAGATCTCGTCAACACCGCACAGTTTTGCCGCATATACGATTTCATTGGCGATCGGAGGAGGGGAACACATGATTACCCGTTTGCATCCGGCAATTCGTGCCGGAATGGCCAGCATCAGCACTGTGCTTACGAGAGGTGCCGAACCGCCCGGAACATACAGACCGACATTGTCGATGGCATGGGTGTGCAGTTCGCAGGTAATGCCGGGCTGGGTGTGAACCACAACCGGTTCTGTCTTCTGCTGTTCGTGGAATGCTGAAATATTCGCTCTGGCGTGGATAATGGCATCTTTCAGCTCCTGGGGAACCTGCGCCGACTTTTCTGCGATTTCCTCCTCGGTCAGTCTGATTTTCCCGTCGGCTACATGATCAAGTTTCGCTGTGAATTCAAGCAGTGCCTGATCCTTCTCTTTCTTTATTCTTGTTACAATATCAGTAACAATGCCGACAATATCCAGTTTTGAACTTACTGCGGGACGGGTCAGCACTTCCTGCTGTTCCGCTTCCGACAGCTCTTTCCAAATTACAGTACGCATATTATTTATTTATCCGCCTTTTATTTAATCTGCATCATCTGCAAACGCCGGACCGCGGTTTCATTCCGCTTCCGGTTTGTTTTCTTCAGGTTTTGTCCTGTTCCGTACGGCGCTTCCGCCATGATGTTCTTCAGTCTGCTATTCAAGCATTTTTTCAATAGGAAGAACCAGTATTGAACTTGCACCGAGTTCCTTGATCTTCTCCATGGTTTCCCAGAAATGTGATTCCTTGGCCACCACGTGAACCGCAACCATTTTGTCGGTATGAGCCAGCGGCAGAATGGTCGGCTTTTCGGCACCAGGAAGAAGTTCGATAATCTTGTCCAGGTTGTCCTTTGGTGCATGAAGCATGATGTACTTGCTTCCGCGGGCCTTCAGCATGCCGTCAAGACGAGGCAGGAGCTGATCGAGAACAGCCTGCTTTTCAGGATAGAGTTCCTTTGATCTCTGAATCAGAACAGCCTTTGATTTGAATACAACCTGAACCTCCTTCAGACCGTTGGCCTCGATTGTCGCACCGGAACTCACCAGATCGCAGATGGCATCGGCAAGACCCGCACGAGGAGCAACCTCAACGGAACCTGTCAGCAGAACAGGCTTGTATTCGATTTCAAACTGGTTCAGATACTGCTTCAGCAGGTTAGGGTAGGTGGTAGCAATCTTGCATCCGTTCAGTGAAACCTCTCCGTGCCAAACCTCTTCGGTCGGGATGGCAAGGGACAGACGGCAGTCGCCGTAATCAAGACGGCGCAGAGTCTTGAAATCAGTCTTGAGACCCAGGGCAACACGCTCAAGACGTGTCTCCTCCAGAACGTTTTCACCTACAATACCCAGATCAACCACGCCGTCCATTACCAGACCCGGAATATCATCGTCTCTTACACGAAGAATATCGATAGGCATGTTGTCAACGTGTGCAATCAAACGCTCTTCACGCTTGTTGATCTTGAGACCGCAGCTTTTTAAAAGCTCCTGTGAATCCTGGCTTAATCTGCCTGATTTCTGCATTGCAATTCTTAAACGAGTGCTACTCATAATTTTCTTTGGTCATTCACCTTGTTGTGAATAACTCCTCCCTCAGTAATAAACGTAAAAAATTAAAACCCCTGGAAGTGATTTTCTTCCAAGGGTTTAGCAACTTTTTGATCTGCCCGCCGGAAGAAATCAGTCTTCCAGCTCACCATCCTGAAAGACTATTTAGGACGATGATGATGAAATGATAAAAAGAAGTTGGTGTTCATTGTTAATCTCGGCAAATCTGTATCAAATACTGTGACAATTATAACGAAATTTTGAGGTGGTTTCAATATACGGTCAGTATTGAATTTCCAGATCAGTTTTCTGAAAGGCTGTCTGCCGTGAAATGCGGATACAGACCGGAACTTCTGTACTGTTCCGGAGTTTATGCAGACCGTTTGCAAGAGAAGACTTAAATTTTTAAAAATATTGCACGTAAAGTCTGCGTGAATTACTCCGATTCCTGACAGTTTCCGGCAACTTTATCGGCTTTTTTCTTTTTTGTCGAATTCTTTTTAATTGTTTCCTCTGTGTACCTTGGTTTTTTTCTTACAAGTCTTTTGTAGACAGTAAATTCATTATTGTGATTCTTCTTGTTATTCGTATTCTCTTTAATCAAGCGAAACAGGATTTTGCACAAACTCCACAATAGCCCTTGAACATGCCTTCATGAAATGATAAGCAAAAGCGGCGGAGTCATCGTTTATATGGCTTCTTGAACCGTGAACCAAGGTGTTTCTCAGATTTTTGTAAATATCCTTAAGAAAAGAAACAGCATCCTAATTTCTGGTGTTGAGTCTGTCTTCATTTGTGTTTTTCAGCGGTGCATCAATAATGTTGATTAAATCGTTCATGGATCGGACTCCGGAAGTTCAATAGTTCATATTTATCCGTAATAAAACAGATAAACGAAAAAATTCTTCATGTGTCGATGGTGCACCTTTGACTGTTTTGAGTCAATAAAAGACCGTTTCATTTAATTTAAAACAAGATTCTCTTCAAAAAATAATTGCAGAATGAGAGAAGGTCAGTTCAGCGGATGCCGAACTTTTAATTGTGTGTGAAATAAAGTTTGTGCATGAGTAATAACTGCAGGAGGATTCTTTTTTGTTAGAAATTGTGCAAAAAACTGATAAACGTCTGATTTATAAAGATTATTGGTTAAGTGTGTATAAAATTTACATATTATCATTTTTGTTGTAATTCTTGTATGCAGGCTGTAAATAATGTATCATACGCACGGAATTTGTGACGCATTCATCATGTTTTTGTTACAATCTGAAATACAATGTTGGGGACTTTATTCAAAATTAGGTCTCGAGAGTTTTGATTTATTAACAATGTTTTAAGCAGTTGGTTTTTTTGATGTATAAAATAGCGGTTCATGTTCATGTTTTTTATATAAAGCAGTGGCCTATGCTTGAAAAATATCTGAGAAATATTGTTGGTAATCGGAATTGTTCAGTTAAGATCTTTGTAACTCTTGCCGAAGGCATTGCTTCGGATCAAATCGAAAAAATTACAAAATCGGCGGTTTCGTCGGATATAAAGGTTATGACTCTCCCTAACAGAGGATATGACGTTGAACCTTTTTTCACTGTGCTGCGTTCAGTATCACTGGATGATTTTGATTTTGTCATCAAAATGCATACAAAGAATATCCGATGGGGAATTGATGTGAGTTTCAATGACCGCTACATCTCAAGACTTCGCTGGCCGAAGTTCCTGATGAATGCAATTGCCGGCTCTCCGGAAATATTTCAGAATAATCTTGAACAGTTTCAGAGCGATTCTGAACTTGGAATGATCGGCTCTCACTATACTATTATAGATTCGTCATACAACAAGGAAACTGAACAGAAGAATATTGATTATTTCCGAGAGAAGATGAATCTTAAGAATATTCCTTTTGTTTTTGTTGCCGGAACCATGTTTATGATCCGGGCTCATCTGCTGAAACCTCTGTTTGATACCGGTGTGATTAATGAGGAATTTGAACACTCCGTGCAACGTTCTCTCGGAGGTACCAAGGCTCATGCACTGGAACGAATATTCGGTCTGCTGGTGGCTGATAAGGGAATGAAAATCAAGGGCTTTGATCAGTCCTGGTATAACGATTTTGTAACCAGCAGGTTTATGCATACAATCAGAAGGTTCTTTTTTGATAAAAGGGTAACAAACAACGGCAATGTTCTTATCAGAGTTTTCAGAATCCCCGTTTCTAATAAAAAATATAGTCCGAAATAATGTGCTGTTTCACAAATCATTCGAAATTTTATGTTTGGTTTTTGTGTGTGTTTCTAATTAACGACCTTTGCTTTAGAATTGCTTGTTTCTGAAAAATGAAGGATAGAAAACATTGGTATATTCTGTTTTTACAGGAAAATAGTCGGATAATAATATTTTGCTATAGCCGGATTATGGAATGAAAAGAATTGCGATTTACGTTCATTACGAAAAAAACGGAAAAGTTCTGGATTATGAAAGATTCTTCATTTCAGAATTGTTGAAAGATTTTTCTAAGGTTATTGTGGTCTCCAACGGCGAAATTGATGAACATGCCATGACAGATCTGAATAATGTTGAGATTATTAAAAGAGAGAATAGAGGATTTGATTTTGGTGCCTGGAAAGATGTGATAGTCGAAAGATATGAAAGCGAGATCAGAAATTATGATCAGCTGCTGATTACCAACAATTCCGTTTACGGTCCGATAGGATCCTTTTCTGAAATGATATCAGAAATGGACAGCAGAGACTGTGATTTTTGGGGAATCAACCGCCATCCAGCCAACGACTGTTACATTATCAAAAATGATATTAATACACGGTGTTTCGAACATCTGCAGAGTTACTGGCTGGTGTTTAGAGGCAGACTGTTGCATTCAGAGGATTTTATTACCTACTGGCGAGAACTGCCTGAACTTGATACATTTAAAAAGGCGGTGGGTTACGGTGAGGTAAGACTTACTCATTATTTTGAACAGCTTGGTTATAAGTCCGACAGTTTCGCGGATTTTGAAAAATACAGTTCTCTGACCGATATGAATCCGTGTTTTTTTACCTATGAGCAGGTCAGGGAAGATCGAATTCCTGTTATAAAACGAAAATACTTCTATGACTATTTTGAGCAGGCAATGTCTCTCAATCTGGAATTCAAAGCCCGTAAACTGCTTAAATTCCTTTCTGAAAACAAATTGTACAATATTGATTACATCAGAGAGGATTTGTTCAGTGTTGCTGATTTCAAACACCTTTTTCAAAGTATTGGACTATTTTGTTCCCTGCCTGTTGCATTGCCGTTAAAACAATACAATTCAGCCAAAGCAAAGCTGTTTCTCATCATTAATGAGAATTCGAACAGATCAATAGTGGAGGACTGGATTAAAATCCTTTCATTGGACTGGCAGCTGATAATAGTTAAGTCAAATATTGAATTTAATAAATGCGCTTCGGATATTGTACGTTTTAACAGTTCTGATTTCAGAGTCTCAAACGGCAGTGAGCTTTCCGCTCTAGTGATTATTAATTCTCTGGATGGTTGTTCGGTATCTTCGATTAAAGCGATAACTGAGGAATTTCAGATGCTTGCATCAAGGCTGAAAAATCCTGATGTATCAGAAAAATTTGCTGAAAATTCACATCTTTCACTGTTGCTTCCGTTTCCTAAAGTATCAGGAGAATCAAATAACCTGGCTGTATATTCTGAAAATTTTACTCAGCCTGCAGTTTACTGCTATGGCAGAATTAATGTGATTTCAGCTTTTGCAGAGTCTTTTGTGAACAACGAAATTAATTTCAGAGACGGTCGTTTTCTGGAAAAAGAACTAGGAGCATCTGCCGTTTTAAGAAATAATTGCGCTTATGCTGAATATTTTGCCGATAGTAGTAACGAATTAATTGCAGAAATGTATTATCAGCTTGCAAATGTTCACGATTCTGTATGCAGTGCGGAAATTTTGTTTAAAATTGAAAGGCAGATTAAAAGAATTAGACGCAATAATTTTTTTGCAAGAATATTCTGGTGGAAAAAGGATTATTACAAATTAAAAAATCAGCGTCATTTAAAAATGATTGATCAGCTTTTGATGTGCCGATGATTGTATATAACTTATATAGTAGCTACGCAAGAACAGTTTTTTCATATTACTAAGTGCTTGTAAATAAGGGAAAATCCGATTCTAAGTTTTCCGAAATTTGTAAATATTTAGTTCGTTATTATACAAACAGCAGACTGTTAAAAAACATCGATAAGATAAGTTTTGTCAAAAAAAATATTGATGAAACAAAAATGTATCGTCTAACTTCATGATTGAGGAGCAAGAATAGATGAAAATAAGTATTATAAATGACTGTAATACTTACAATTGTTTTGATGGCGTTTTTGGGGGATATCCAAAAAAAATGCATAACTACTAGTAACTTATATTGAAAAATTGAAATTGATGTTTGACTAGATTATAATTTTGATGAGATAAAGACAAAATAGTGCGTTTTTGACAAGGTTTTCTTTTCACTTATTTGTTCAAGTGTTATATTTGAGTAGTGTTTGTTAAATGTATATTAATGATAAATCTGTTTCTGTTGTAATTCCATGCTATAAAGTTACAAAACATATACAAAAGGTTATTTCTTTAATTCCAAGTTTTGTTGATCATATCATATGTGTGGATGACCGTTGTCCAGAAAATTCAGGTCAATTTATAAAGGAAAATGTATCTGACCCGCGATTGATAGTTCTGTTTAACGAAGAAAACAAAGGTGTAGGCGGAGCTGTTATGCGCGGGTTTCAATATGTTGTAGATAATGATTTATCGGATATAGTTGTTAAGATAGACGGTGATGGGCAGATGGATCCTGGATTAATTTCCTCTTTTTTGGATCCTATTGTTGTGGGAGATGCAGATTATACCAAAGGAAATAGATTTTATAATCCTAAAGATGTTGCTCAAATGCCCAAAATACGAATGATTGGAAATGTTGGTTTGGGTTTTTGCAATAAGTTTTCGTCTGGGTATTGGAATGTCTTCGATCCTACAAATGGATATTTAGCTGTAACAAGTTATACTCTATCACAATTGAATTTTTCCGTCATTCACAACAGATATTTTTTTGAAACAGATATGTTGTTCAATTTGCATTTAATAAAAGCAAAAGTTGTAGATGTGCCGATGAAAGCTACATATGCTGATGAAGTAAGTAATTTGAGTGTTGGTCATTCATTGCTGACTTTTGGCTTTTTGCATTTGCGAAATGCTTTTAGAAGAATTTTTTTTGAATATTATCTCAGAGATTTTACGTTGGGTTCTATTGCTCTTCCTGTTGGATTGTTTTTGTTGACGTTTGGGTTCATTTTTGGACTGCATACATGGATAACAAATATTGCATATAATGTTATTACACCTGCTGGTACGGTTATGTTTAGTGTACTTCCAATAATATTGGGATTTCAGTTAATTCTGACTTTTTTGTATCAAGATATGATATCTGTTCCTCAAAAGGTTATAACTCCACGAATACGGAAAATATCAAATAAAAGGAAATAATCAGAATGATTCGGAATTGCTTGAAATCCGAGATTAAGAGAATTTTGAGATTTTTGGTAATTGGAGGGCTGGCTGCTGGTGTTGATCTTCTAGTAGCCTTCCTTCTTGTTTATTTGTTGGGTATCGATGTTTATAAAGAAGTTGTTTGCAATGTTTTGCATCAATGTTCTGATGCATCTTTTTTTTATAATAAGTTTGAAGAGGTCGTTTCTGCAATATCTTTTTTTGTTGGATTTATAGTTTCCTATTATGGTCATGCACTATATACTTTTAAATCTGGTACTTCTTACAGACGCCTGTTTAAATTGTTATCCTTAGCAATGTTTAATTTAGTAATCAGAACTTTAATTATAAGTTTTGAGAAATCGGTTGGAATTGATGGTTATTTGTCAATAGTTGTTTCCTTGGTTATTGTTACAGTTGTTAGTTATGTAGTTTCAAAATACTGGGTTTTTAAAGTTAGAACCTAAGCTGTATTGAGATTATCTTGGTAATAAATTATTTTACTTATTCTGCTAAATTTTATTGGTGAGAAATTTGTTTTATGTTAATAGATTTGGATTGTATTTCTTCAAAGTTTAAATATATTTTGTTTTTCATTCTTTTTTCATTAATTAGTGTTGCACCACCATTTCAGTCTCCTGATGAATTTGCACATTATACAAGATCTTATTCTCTTTTGAAGTTTAATTTTTTTGAGCCAACAGTTGAAATTGAGCAGACACTTAATGATTATTTTTGGGGTTATGAGCAAATTCCATATCATTATGATAGAAAACTAACTGACGAAAAAATAAATTCAACTAAACATTTACGGTGGAAGGATAAGAACAATAAAGTTCAAAGGGGTATAGTTAGCGCTATTATATACGTTCCGTTCATATATTTACCTCAAACAGTTGTTATAGAAATTGGCAGAATCTGTAATTTTTCAATTCATAATACTTATCTTATTGGAAGAATAATAAATGTATTATTGTGTTTGAGTATATTGAATTTTGCGTTTTACTTTAGAAAACCAAATTTAACAACTTTGCTTATACTGTGTATGCCAATGACTTTGTTTCAGATGTCTTATACTACACCTGATGGCATTTTATTTTGTCTGGTTGTTTTAATTTTTTCACTTTTTTTGAAATTAATAAACGATGCAGAGATAAATTATAAATATATGCTAATATTAACTTTTGCAATTCTTATTTTTTGTGGCCACAGATTGAATTGTGTTCCGTTTTTAGCTCTGCCATCAATTGTTTTTTTATTTAAATCGAAGATTAAACAGGCTATTTTTTGGTTGGCTGGATATTTATTATTTTTTGTATTGTGGTTTTTTCTTTATAAAATTCATGTCAGTGAAACAATAAAAAGTGATTATACTTTATCATACAAAGGCTTTTATTATCTGACACATATTAATGAAACTGCTAGAATTTTATTTAGTACATTAACTAATAATGATTTATTGCATTTTTATTGGAAAAGTTTTATAGGGCAACTTGGATGGCTTGACTATGCATTACGTGGTAGCAAAATTCGCTTTTTGACAATTTTTCTTATAATCAGCTGTTTCCTTTCATTTAGAATAAGAGAAAATTACAAAGAGGTATTACTCGCTTTATTACTAGTTCTTATTTCATTTTTTTTGATCTTTATTTGCTTGTTAGTTCAATGGACTACTTTTCCAAATGCTACACTAATTGAAGGAATTCAGGGGAGATATTTTATTCCCATTGCTTTGGCAGTAAGTTGTCTGTTTACTGAAAATAGTATCAGCACTGAAAGCAAGAATAGTAAGTTATTATTTTGGAAGAACTGTACTTCTTCGGTGATATTCTTTTTATTTGTTTGTTACTCTGTTTATGTAACTATAACTGCTACTTTGTTGCGTTATTATGCGAACTAAAATTTGAGGATTTGTTAATAAATATAATTGTGGATAAAGTAATGAGTAATGGTGTTTCTTTGCAAATAAATTTGAAAGATTGATAACTTTTTGTAATTTAAAGTTTTGTACGATATTATGTTGGTAATTGAGGGATAAAGTGTTTAGGTTGGTCTTATGTTGAAAACTCTGAAAAAATATTTTCTTAATGATAAAGATAAGTGGGTTGTTTTAGAGAAAAAATTATTTGATAGGAAGTTTTATCAGCAAACAAATTTAGATCTAGTAACAACAAAAAGTTGTTTTGACCATTACCACAATGTTGGTTGGAAAGAGGGTAGAGATCCGAATGAGTGGTTTTCTGTAAATAAATATCTTAGTGACAATATTGATGTATCAGAGTCAGGAATGGATCCTTTTTATCACTACATTAGATTTGGTATTAGGGAAGGAAGAAAAATATACCCAAGCAATAAAAAAGATTGCAAGAATGTCCCTAACAGTAAAGCTTCGCTATATGGATTTATTGATAAGAAGACTGATGAACTAGTTTCTGAAATCACTCGTGGTTTTGTCGATGAATCGTTTTACACAAGAAATTATAAAGATTTGGAATTTTGTACTTCATCGACCTTTCATTACTTTATGTATGGTTGGAAAGACGGCAGAGATCCAAGTATGAGTTTTTCTACAGAATTATTTTTTTTGGAAAATAAATTAGATAGGAGTGATATTACACCACTATTGGAATTGGTTAATGGTAATACAAATTATAAAATATTTCCCAGCAGAGTTGCCTGTCAGAAATTAGAAGAATCACAATGTTTCAATGAAATAGAACTATGCAAGGCTTTTATAGATAAGGCGTTTTATGCTGCAACTTATGGAATAAATGATAAGCAGACAGAGCATTACTGTACTGTAGGTTACATTAGGAATTACAATCCGAATACATGGTTTAATACTGGGGAATATAAGAAAAGGAATCCTTTACTGGTTAACAGCTGTATCAATCCTTTATATTATTACCTGAAAGAAGGCTACAAAAAAAGTAATCTTAATTCAAATAAAATTTCCGGATACAAAGGCTTATTTGATTTATATAAGGCCGTTCCTTTATCTGTTTCTCCAGTTGTTTCAAATTATGTTCAGTATATTGATAGTTTGGAATTTTTGGAGAGAAGAATTGATTCAAAAAAAGTGTATGATATTAATCATCTGTATCTGCATTGGTTAATTCCTGACTTTACTAAAGGTGGTGGCGGTCATTTAAATATATTTAGAATAATTCGGTTTTTAGAATTACATGGTTTTGTGTGTAAAATCTGGATTGTGAATCCATCTCATAGAGATAAAATATCAGCATACTGTGATATTATAAAGTTTTATCCAACTGTTAAGGCTGATGTAGAATTATTAAGTTTCGATAATTATCCTACAGATGGTGATGCTATAGTTGCCACAAGTTGGGAGACAGTAGAGTGGATGCAGAAGGTTAAAAATTACCAGATCCCTTTTTATTTTGTTCAAGATTATGAGAAACTATTTTTCCCAAAGGGTAGTAATTATTTTCTTGCTGAAAACACGTATTATGAGAATATTAACTGTATCTGTGCAAGTCCATGGCTGGAAAAAATTTTAAAAAAAGAATATGGAAGAAATACATGTTCTTATCTTCTCGGATACAATAAAAATGATTTTTATGTTGATGAATCAGTTAAAAAATTTTCTGAACTGGATGGAAAGAAACATATTGTAGTTTATTCACGTATTCACACTGCTCGAAGAGCTGTGGAACTAAGCCTGATAGCCTTGCACCAAGTGGCAAAAAAACGTTCTGATTTTGTCGTTCATTGTATAGGTGGTGGTATCGACTTATTGGTTGCTCCTTTTGATTATGTCTTATATGATGTTTTGAACATGGAACAATTGAGAAATTTGTACAACGCTTGCGATTTTGGGATATGTTTTTCTGCAACAAATTATTCTTTGCTTCCTCAGGAAATGATGGCTTCTGGACTTCCTTTGTTGGAGCTTGATGGAGATAATACTAGAACTATTTTCCCTAAAGACGTAATAAAATTAGTAAAGCCTGTACCTGAAAGTATACGCGACAGTATTGAATATATGCTTGATCATGCTGATGAGTGCCGGATTATTGCTGAGAATGCAAAAAGATGGGTGTCAAACATACCTTGGGAGAAATCATACACTACTGTGAAGGATTTTATTACTCAAACTGTTAATAATGAGTTTGCAAAATCAGAAATAATTTCCGCTGATGGCCAACAAACTGTTAATGTAGTTATAGCAACGGTTGTTATTCCAGTATATAATCCTGATGCGAGTTTTAAACGTGTACTTGAAAAAATTTGTAGCCAAATTACAACATGGGATTATGAGGTTTTGATTATTGATAGTTCCACTGAGGAAAATCGTTGGTGCAGAGACTATAGAACTTTATCTGATAAAATTGTTTATCATCGGATTGAACCAAAGGATTTTCAGCATGGAAGAACTAGAAATTTAGGTGTGAAACTGAGCAGAGGTGAGTATGTTGCCTTTATAACTCAAGATGCTTTACCGTATGATGATTTTTGGCTTTATAATTTAGTTACTGTTTTGTCAAAATATGATGACGTCGCCATAGCCTTTGGTAAGCATTATCCTTATGAAAATTCAAGTTCTTTTGTAAAGCGTGATATCGTTGAATGTTTTAATAATCTTTTGAAGTATCCTTTAGTGTTAAATAAGAAGACAGATTTTATTAGTTATGTGCAGGGGAATGTGCCATGGATGCAAATGCTACATTTCTATAGTGACAATAATTCTTGTCTAAAAAAGAAATATTGGAAAAAAATTCCTATGAGGGATGTTGATTTTGGTGAAGATCAATTACTGGCGTTTGATATGATCAATGCAGGATATGGTAAAATTTATGTACCTTCTGCTGGTGTTTTTCATTCGCATAATTATAATGCACTCCAAACCTATGAAAGAGCAAAAATTGAAAAAGATTTTTTTGAAAAGTATTTTGGTTATGATCTAATTCAAGAATACTCATCGTATGATGAATTTGTAAACACTCTAAATAAGATTGATAAAGAGTATGCAGAAAAGAGTAACATTACAGATGATGAGCTCGAAGAAAAATATAAATTAAATGAAGCCAAAGCAAAAGCTTATTTTGATTTACCTATGGATCAGTTTTCCTAATCTTGTTTGATTTATTTGTATTATTATTCAAATGTTTTTAAACTTTATAGGTTAGTGGATAAATATAGTGCTTTTTTTTCGAATTATTCAGAGAGAGTTGAGACCGCGTTGTGAAAAAGTGTGTAATAGTTGGTTCCAATAGTTATCTTGCGCAGAATTTAGAGAACTATTTTCCTGATATGATTGTATATAAGTTAAATCATCGAAATTGGCTTCAAAATGTTGAATTATTGAAGAGCGCTGATTATGTTATAAATTTTTGCATTAATCCGAATAACTTTGATGAAGATGTTGATCCTAACAGTGTGATTGACGTTCATATTGCTCGGGAATTGTTACATTCAAATGCCTTGTTTTTTTTCTTGAGTTCTCGAAAGGTTTATGGCAGAAGTTCAAGATTGTTAACATATTATGAAGAATCTGAATTGAAACCATTCGATTTTTATTCTCGCAACAAACTTAGAGTTGGAACTGTATTGAAGGATATTCTCGGTCCGAGACTTTCTATTTTGCGAATTTCCAATATTTTGGGAAATCCTGAAATCAAGGAAGGATATAATACATTCATGGGATGGATAACAAAGAATTTCCTTGAGCATGGAAGGTTGGTCATTAATCAGTCGAAGTTCACAGTGCGTGATTTTATAACAAAGCGTTATTTTCATTATGTGTTGTCTTCTTTGGTTAGAAATAATGTTGTAGGTGTTCATAATATATCATCAAATATTAATATACCTCTTGGTACTTTATTGGGTTGTATTGTTGGCAATGAAAATGTTATAGAGCAGGAGTCAAATATTACGGATCAGTTTTTGTTATCTAATGAAAAAATTTATTGCTACTTAGATCAGGTGTTAACAAAGGATGTATTGATCAGAGAACTTTTGGATTATAGGAATGAATTGTTCTCGTTTAGAGCAAAATATCAGAAATGATTTGGTTTAGAACTTTTTTTAAATTTGCTTGTGAATGACGAAAGAAGTTCAAAACAAAGTGTTTTTTACTTAATATTGCAATATTTAAAAAATCAAAATTGTAGTACTTTTATTAGATAATATTGTTTCGATTTCATCAAATTTTGATTTTTAAAGTATTAATGTTAAATAGAAATTTGCAATGTAAAATTGTTACCATAGTCTATATGTTCTATGCTTGTGTTTGTGCAATATATTGTAAGATTATATATTTATGTAATATTATTAAAGGGCTCTTTATATGGGTGTTGCTAAGCGTTTTGCTATATATTGTTTTTATGATCTTAAAGGGGTTGTAGGGGAATATGTATACTACTACTTGGAAGCGTTAAAAAAAGTTACTGATTACATATATGTTGTGTCAAATTGTAAAATTAGGGAAAATGATTTGCTACGACTCGAGCAAATTGTAGATCGTGTAGATTTCAGAACTAATTATGGTTATGATGCATATGCATATAAGTATGCCTTGGATAGATGTCAAAATGAGCTCGCTAGTTATGATGAACTGATATTATCAAATAATTCATTTTACGGTCCAGTTTATTCTTTGGATGCTGTTTTTACAAAAATGTCACCTCACTCTTCCGAAAGTGAGGTGATAACTGATAATTTGCTATGCAGTAATAAGGATTCAAAGTATGATTTTTGGGGGATCACGATACATCCTCGTATTGAAGCGAAAATTAATGAAAAACAACATTATAGTTACGTAAATGAACATGTCCAAAGTTATTTTATAGTATTTCAAAAAAATGTTTTTTCAAGTGAGTTGTTTTTAGGTTTTTTTAAAAATCTACCAAAAATAGAAAGTTTTTTAGATGCCGTAGTCTTGTTTGAACTTGAACTGACCCGTGTTTTGTCTGAAAATGGAAGCTTTAAATACGGAGCTTATGTAGATTATACGCTGTTTCCTAAATGCAATTATGTCATACCATATGCTTATGAACTATATAAGAATGAAAAATCTCCATTTGTCAAAAGAAAGGTTTTTTACGAAGAATATCACGAATTCATTGCCATTGGTCGTGGAAATCAAGGTTGTAGATTATTGGATGATTTGACAAGAAATCAAATTTATCCTGTGGATTATATTTGGGCTGATATGCTTCGCACTCAGCCTATGTCTGTGTTGCGACAAAATATGCACTTGAATTTAATTTTAAGTGAGAATGAATCATCTGCTTCTGTTAAACAGACAGGTATGACTAAAGTGGCTTTGATTGTATATATATACTATAAAGATTTAGTTGCTACCTGTCTTTCTTATGCTAAAAACTTAGCAAATATTGCTGACATATATGTTGTTTGTTCTTCTGATGAAACAATGGATGCTGTCAGAAAACAATGTTCCGGAAGTATTTTTAGGAGTATAAACTTTATTAAGAAAGTTAATAAAGGAAGAGATGTTTCTTCATATTTAATTGATGCTAGGTTTGTGTTTGATAAATATGAGTATGTTTGCTATTTTCATGATAAAAAAAGCCCACAATTAAGTAATAAATATATTGTTGATGATTTTTTTTATCATTGTATTGATTCAATACTTCCATCAGAAATTTTTGCTGTTAATGTAATTCAGCAATTTGAAGAAAATCCAAGACTCGGTATGCTAGTACCGCCTCCGCTTAATTGGGGACCCTTTTATTGTTCGGAGTATAATTTAAACCATGATAATAAGCGATTAATGCTCGAACTTATACAGACATTAAATTTAAATGTTCCTTTTGATGAATTTCCTGTTGCTCCATATGGAGACTTTTTTTGGGTAAGATCAAAGGCTATAAAACCGCTTTTTAACAAAAATTGGGTATATGAAGATTTACCTGACGAACCTTTGCCTGTCGATGGTACAATACTGCATGCTATAGAGCGAATTTTACCTTTTTGTGCTCAAAGTGCAGGGTATTACGTATCTTGGCTCAATTCTCATAAAACTGAAATAATATACGAAAATAATTGTTATTATTACGTTCGAATGTTTAATGAATCAATGTTTAAGATATTTCCGATGTGCGATCTTGTTGTTATGCGAAAAATTTTAAATTCTATGGTAAATAATTCTAGTAAATCAAAGAAAGAAGATAATTTGAATAATGTCCTTTTGAATCATGCCGATATAGTACATAAGTATAAAATATTAAGAAATAAACTGTTCAAATATACATTGATCAATAGATTAACCTTAAACTTAATTCCCAAGTTTTATCGTCGAGAAAATGAAATTAGAAAAGAAATTTCGAAGTTCGTTATATGATACGGGGAAAATGTTTTGGTTGTTTTTTTGTGGCATTGGGCTGTATATATTTAAAAAAAAGAGTTTATTAAAATATAGATTGCTTTAATTAATATTAAAAAATTAATTTTCTGCTTTTTATAGGTTTGCTAGTCATTTTTATTTGTTACATATTAGAAATAGTTAAATATAGTTTAGATTGGCCTTAATTACGTACGGTTAATTTTTTTGTTAAGTTTATCATATATAATCCTTATTTATATTAGTTTGTAGGAATGATATGAACCTCTTTGAAAGAATTTTTTGGAATTTAAAATTTTGGTTGGCCGGTAAACGCGTTTTTTTTGAAGGATATGCTGAAGTGAACAAAATTGAATTCCGGAGTAGAGAATATGTTATTAAACATTTTTTCAGTCAAAATCCTTCTTCCTTTGATGGCTTTGAACCTCCTTGTGGATTATTTTTTAAAGAAGGTTACCTAGAGGAATATCCAGATGTATATAAATCAGACATAAATCCTTGGGAACATTATGTTCTATACGGAAAGAAAGAAGGACGAGATAACGGAAATAATCCTCCTGTGGAATTATTTTTTAAAGAAGGCTACCTAGAGGAATATCCCGATGTATATAAATCAGGCATAAATCCTTGGGAACATTATGTTCTATATGGAAAGAAAGAAGGACGGGATAACGGAAATAATCCTCCTGTGGAATTATTTTTTAAAGAAGGCTACCTAGAGGAAAATCAAGATTTATATAAATCAGGCATAAATCCTTGGGAACATTATGTTCTATACGGAAAGAAAGAAGGACGAGATAACGGAAATAATCCTCCTGTGGAATTATTTTTTAAAGAAGGTTACTTAGAGGAATATCAAGAAGTGGAAATGTCGGGTATAAATCCGTGGGTTCATTATGTTTTGCAAGGAAAAAATGAAGGAAGAGACAATGGCATACATCCAACAAAAGAAATTTTTAATGAAGATGTTTATAGAGCTTTGTACCCTGATTTATGTTTCGTCGAAAATCACTGGATTCACTACGTTATTTACGGTAAAAAAGAAAAAAGATTAAATGGGGTTTTTTGTGAATTAATCAGCGATATTCTTCTTTCAAATTCGTAGAATTTGCTTAATGAGCGTAATAATGTATGTTGTCTAAGAAATGTAAAATAATAGTTTGTTATCACAAACCGTCTAGAATTTTTAATGATCCGATGTATTTGCCGGTTAATGCAGGAAGGGCTTTGCTTGAACGTAAATATAATGGTGGAATATTGTCGTTAAGCGAGAAAATGTGGTTGTATCAGAATACAGTTGGTGATGATACTGGTGATAATATTTCGGATTTAAATTATTCGTTCTGTGAACTTACTGCTATCTACTGGGCATGGAAAAATTATGAAAAAATAGATTGTCCCGATTATGTTGGACTGTGTCACTATAGAAGAATTTTTGATGTTGACTCAAAATCATTTGATAGCTTTATTGATGGCAATCATATTATCTATGCCGGTTGTAATGATTTGTTAGCAAGTTCGTGTGACAGCACGATTGCTCAGCAGTTCCTGCAGTGTCATAAAGATGATCTAAAGAAATGTCTAGATTACTTTGAGAATAATAATATTTCTTTTTATACAAGTTTTGTGGAATATTTGTCATTGCCTTTTAAAAAAAGTGCCTTGTTCAATATGTTTATTGTTCAGAAAGATATTTTTTTTGAGTATTGCGAGTTATTATTTTCTGTATTGTTTCATATTGTGAACAAAATTAATACTTCGTCTTATTCTCAGTATGGTTCTCGTGTATTCGGCTTTTTGGCTGAACGCATAACTGGTGCCTTTTTTTACCATAAGCATAAACAAGGGTTAAAGGTAAAAAGAGAATTACCATTTTTATTTGAAGAACGCTTTATAAAAATTTCGATAGAGAATGTATGGGCTGAAAATATTGATATTACTAAGTTCATAGGTAGCAACATAGTTTATCAGAATGAAAAAGATGATTATTGTATTGTGATTCCTATGAACAGTGACGATTTGGATTTGACATTATCAACAATAAAAGCTTGTCTTTCCAGTTTAAATTCTAAACAAAAATATCATATATTTTTGTTAAGCAATGCAGATTTGAGAGAAAAGAAGACTCTCATAGCTAAAATTAAGGATAAATTTGAATATTTTTCATGTATCAATCAGAATTTATCTATGTCTTTAATTATTTTATCAGAGAGTTGCATTGAAGAGTTTAAATCTTGTAAGTCTTTTTCTAAAGACGATCTGCAACTTCTGAAAATTATTAAAAAAAATCCGTCACTTTGGTTTCTCTTGCTGAATGATAAAATTTTGGCGTTCAATAATATTTTTTGGGTTAATAGTGGCTATATAGCAAATGATGATTTTTTATGTTTGGCAGAAAAATATAGTGTTTTAGAACATGATAACTTGATAAGAGGAATATCCGGTTGTGAAAGTTTGTATAGCTTTATTGTTGATAATGATAATAAATCGCTGTCGGATATTCAAATTGATTTCTCGTTGCCCATAAAATATTTACAGACAAATTTATTGTATATTAATTTAAATTGGCTAAGTAGGTATAGACTGACTATTGCTCGAAATTTAGTTGAATTTAATGGATTCTATGCTATAAATACGTGTGATTTTAGAAATTGTGTCAACATTCTTGAATACTATTGGTCTGTAGAGATAAAAACATTTTGTGATTACTCTTCCTCGCTCGATCGTAGGTTATCTTTTGAAAATTATATGAAATTTTCTAGTTGCAGATATAAATGGCAGGGAGCTTTTGTATCAGGATGTGCTCCTTCTTCTTTGAAGAATTTGGGTATAATGTGAAAATAAAGTGGATAGAATTGCTTTAAGAGGTTTTCTTTCCTATATCCTCTTGGTGTATTGTTTTTTCTTGAACCTTGTGAATGGAATACTGAACAGGCAAGATTAAAATTATTTATTTGGCTAAATATTTGGTTTATGTTATGGATAAAAGAATAAAAATAAGCGTTTCAAGTATATTATTTTCACTTTTGCTTGCTAGTATCGTTTATTTTATTATTTGTATTTTATTTAATATTTGGGCATTCTCCGGAAATAAATATGCAAGATCTTATTTGGAAGTTTCTGATTTTACTTCCACTAATATACAGGCAAATGCAGCTGGTTATGTTGTAAATTCCAATGAGCCTAAGCTGATCCGCACTTTTGACAAAGAAATGTATATAGCAAGTGTATTATTGGATCTTAGAAATTTACCTGCAAAGGAAGTCATGATCCAGGTTTATTATACCAATTCAGTAAAACGTGAATATAATTATTTTGATTGTGTAAGACAGAATGTATCCGCCAAAAATGCCATTGTTAAGGTTCCTTTGAATGTGATGGCTGACAGTATAAGGTTTGATGTCGGTTCAGATGGAGATTCCTATAAGCTGAAGAAAGTGATAATAAATCCTCATGTTTCGGACATGATTAAATATTCTTTCTCCGGTGTTGATTACATGCTGTTTTTTATTGCATTTTCTTTTGGAGCTTTTTTTCTTCATTTGTATCCAAAATGTTTTATTCTTGTGAGAGGTTTTGTATCAAATATAGTTGCATATTTAAATAGCGAAATTTCCTTTGATTTTTCAAAATTAAATGTTGTAAGGTTTAAACAGATCTATCGGCTTGCGTTTTTTGTGGTTTTATATTTGTATTTTTGTAAGTATTACATACACATAGGAACTATGCTGGGATCTAAAATGAACTGGATATATGGTTATAATGATTTCTTTTTGTATTGTGGCGTAATATTTGCCGTAATATCCGTTGGCAGAATGATTTTAGATCAAAAATGGTTATATTCTGTTTTGGCATTATCCTTGCTTTCCTGTTTTTTTCTCTCAAATCAGATTGCTCATAATGACATCTTTATTTTAATTAATATTTGTTTTGTTGTTTCCTGCTATGATATGCCGGGTAAGTGGATTTTGAGAACATTTATTTTATCTGTAGGAATAATAGTTTTGGTGGATGTTGCTCTCTCTTTATGCGATATCATCCCAAACCTGCAGTATCATTCAAATCGGGGTGTAAGAAATTCCTTTGGTGCAAATTACCCTACAGATTTTGCTGCTGCTGTTTTGTATTCTCTTTTATCTGTTTGGGTGTTGTTTAAAAAGAAAAATTTGCTGTTACTGGTGATGTTGTCAGTGTTTATTTTTGTGCAGTGTAAATATACTTTTACTAGAAATTCAATTGTATGTTCTGCATTTTTTATTATTTTTATTTTTTACTTTTTGATTACAGAGAGATACTCATCAGTTAAATGTATTCGTTTTGTAAATGGAACCATAATATATAATATGTCATTGCTGTCATTCCTGTTGTTTGCAGCGCTTACTATTGGTCTGGCTTACTGTTATGATCCTTCTAACGGCTTTTTCTCGTATATTGACCATATATTTTCATCAAGAATAAGTATATCCCATAAAGTGATTAACGAATATGGTTTATCCCCTTTTGGAAAATTCTTTATAATGTTTGGTTTTGGTTCAACCACATCGAGTCCTCCTTTTTATAATTTTTTAGATATATCCTACTGTAATATTTTACTGAGACTTGGGATAGTATCCTTGGTAATCACGGCGGTTTTGTGTATATTTTTAGTTAAAAGGGCGATTAAGTGGAATGTTAAAAAGCTGGTACTGGTGATGTTTATTGTATCTTTGCACTGTGTTGTAGAACATCACTTTCTTGATACCTGTTACAATGTTTTTCTTTTGCTGGCATTTGCAGATTTCACAGATATATGTAAAGGTAAGTCAGATAAAAGGATAAAGGATGAAACATGGTATTATGTTATTTGATGTGATAACTACATTTATGGTCCGTCAGTTATTTATTTTTGCTAAAATAAATAATGTTTGATCTTGCTTGAGAGTTTGTTTATGCATTATGACTATCTGGTTGTTGGTGCCGGTTTATTTGGTGCAGTTTTTGCAAATTTGGCAAAAAATGCAGGGAAGTCTGCTCTGGTTATCGATAAAAGATCTCATATTGCAGGTAATATATATACTAGAAATATTGAAAATATTAATGTTCACGTTTATGGTGCTCATATTTTTCATACCAATAATCGTGATGTATGGGAATACTTAAATAGGTTTGTTGTATTTAACAGATATACCAATTCACCGATAGCTAATTTTAATGGTGAAATATATTCGCTTCCATTTAATATGTATACCTTTAATAAAATGTGGGGAGTAGTTACACCTGAACAGGCCCGTTTAAAAATTGAAGAGCAGATAAAAAAAACTGGAATAGTGGATCCTAAAAATCTTGAAGAGCAGGCTATATCACTAGTTGGTACCGACATATATGAAAAGTTGATCAAAGGTTATACTGAAAAGCAGTGGGGAAGGGAATGTAAAATGTTGCCTTCATCTATTATTAAACGGTTACCTGTCAGATTTACTTATGATAATAATTATTTTAATGCATTGTACCAGGGTATTCCCGTTGGCGGATATACCGGGATGGTGGAAAAAATGCTTACAGGAATTGATGTGGAATTGAATGCCGATTATCTTGATAACAGGGATTATTATGACAGAATAGCTGACATGGTTATTTTTACCGGTCAGATAGATGCTTATTACAATTATCAGTTCGGCCCATTGGAATACAGAAGTCTCAGATTCGAAAACGAAATTATGAAAATATCAAATTATCAGGGCAATGCGGTTGTTAATTATACAGATAAAGAAACACCATATACCAGAATAATTGAACATAAATGGTTTAATTTTGGAAAAGATGAATCGGGACATGATATTCTCAAAACGATTATTAGTAAGGAATTCCCCTCCGAATGGAAAGTTGGTGAAGAACCGTTTTATCCTGTGAATAACAGCAGGAATAATGAACTTTTCCTGAAGTACAAGGCACTGTCTGAATGTGAAAAGGACAGGGTACAGTTTGGCGGACGATTAGGCATGTACAAATATTTTGATATGGATTCGGTTGTAATGGAAGCAATGAAATTGTTTTATAGAATAAATTGAGTGTGGTAGAATGCACAGGTGTTGATGTGGCAGTTCAATGAAAATATATGCGGTTTATTCTTTAGTCGTAATTGAAAATTTGGAAATTTAATCTATGGATAATAATGAAGATTTGGAAATTGATTTACTGAGACTTTGCAGATATATTCTGTCTAAATGGATGGTTATATTATTTTCCGGTGTTGTTTTTGCCTTGCTGGCATTTTCTTATAAATATTTTGGTTTTAAATATTCTTCTGTTCCTTTGGCTGAACTTGATAAACAGTTTGAAGTTGAATTTATTGAAGAACAGCTTGACGGTAGAAAGCAGAAAGTAAAAAAGAAAGTAAGCTATAATATTTATAAAGCCGACTATGACGCAAGAATGGCTGATTACAATGCTCAGTATTCATCATATGAAATTAACAAGAAGGTTTTATCAGACCTTGAAGAAAAGGCTTCTATTGATCTTGACTTGCAAAGAGAGTATTTAACTAATTCCAAACTGTTTAATGTTGGGGATGAAGGTTACTATGAAACCGTAATATTTTATACAGTACATGATTTGCTAAATACTAATAATAATACTACTAATACTACTAATAATACTCAGCATCCTGCCGTTTCTTATGTTGTTAGTCTTCTATCTTCAGATCAGTTTATATTACATATTTTTGAAAAATTGAATTTGAACGGTATGACTAATAGAAAATTAGCAAGAGAATTGTTTGGTGTCAGAGTAAAAGATTCGAATTCGTTTGAGATTTTAATTAGAGGGGACAAGGAAGAACTTGTTAAATCGCTTTTAGGTGAAATTGAGTTTTTAAATTCGGATTTAAAAGAATTCTGCGGTACATTCTGCGATTTTGCCAGTGCCCAAATATCGTCTGGTAAGGTTAATCCTTATGTCGTTAAGCAGTTTAAGTCAAATGAGCAGCAATATTTATATGATTTGGAAAATAAATTGGCAACTGCTCAAAAAAAGAAAAAAAGTCTTATAGAACCGGTAAAATTTGAAGATTTCGGAAAATTGAAAGATTTGGAAACTTTTAAGATTTTCAAATATATCAAGTTCCTTCTGATTGGCCTTGTTTTCGGTACAGCTCTTCCGGTTGGTGTGTATGTAATGAAATATCTCCTTGATGGAAAACTGAAGGATGATAACTACATAACAAATGCATACAAGATTACCAAGCTGGCATGTATTCACAGCAGTGACTGTTCCAAAACTGATAGTACCGCAGTTGAAGCTCTTGAATCAAATATCAACCTTTTGATAGGTAAAGGAAATAAGTCTATCATCTTTGTTTCCACTCTTTCCGGAATTAACGATAACAAACTGACTGAACTTAAGAGTTTGATAGAAAAGTACAACAGTAATGGAGTTACTGTTAAACTAGTATCACCATGTTCCGTTCAGGAAATAGATTCCGCCGGAGTGGTGATTTTAGCAGAAAGACTTGATGTTTCAGATTTCAATAAAACAATTGATGAAGTTAAAAATGTTCTGGCTCTGAAGGAACATATTTATGGTATTGTTTATGTTTAAAGCCGGTTTTATGCTTTGCAGACTGTAATTTGTTCTGTACATTACAAAATCGGTTACTGATATTAATTGATAACCTAATGCTGATGTCAGTAACCGTTGTTCAAATTACACTCTAAGAAATTGTTTCATTGTTAACAGAACCTGTCGTTGTCACTGAACATACGGCAGGTTCTTTGTTTTGATGTTGTATAACACTGATTTAAATTTTGAATGCAAATATCTGTTTCGCATCCGTTTTGTTATGAATTTTATGCTTAATCAGATTTTTTACGACAGGCAATAATATCTTGCAATGGCTTAAGCAATGTACGGCAAAAGTTCGTTAGTAAACGGATGCCTGAGTGTCTGGCTTTAGTTGCCACCAGTAATGGCCGTTTGTTGTTCTCGACAAGCAGATCATCAGATGAAAAACCAAGAAATTCAACTTTGCTGAAACCTGCTTGTCTTAACTGTTCACTGGTTTTTTCAATGTCGCATGATGCATTTCCTTCAAAATAAAGTTTTTCAGATGAAAGTTTCCCGAGAATTGAAAACAGGTGGTTTCGATCCTGCACATGACCTTCTATTGCTAAGGCAAACACCACGTCAAACTTCGGAAGAGTTCTGCTGTCCAGTTTATCTAGATCGCCCTGTCTCAAATCAATGTTTCTGATATTGGCAAGCTTTGCTATTTGTTTTCCGATCTCGATTTTATCGTTGTCATACTCAATGCCAGTACCTTGTTTGAAATTGAATTTACTTGCATGGAACAGCATTGCTCCTATGTTGCAACCTAAATCAAGAACTGTCTTGTCATGCAGATCCGATTCCTTTATGCCGAATCTTCTGAATCTTATTTCAGTGTCCCTTTGTGCTTCAAATCTTGAAATATGGAAATTAGGAACAAAGAAGGCGCAGTATGCAATTCCCTGGAGTCTCATAATGTGTCTGCTGCCGTGCTTCTGAAATGATTTGCAGGTTTCGAACACCTGCCTTTTCAATTCTGTTTCCTTTTCATTTTCTTTCTGATAGTTTTTTATCAATTCAGCAATTTTTAACACGATTTCATCAGAATTCATCTGATCTGTATCTATCAGTTCAACTTTCACCCCTCGTTTTGATATTATTTTCAATCCAGCTTTATCGATTTCAATCAGACGGTCAATTGATTTTATCAGATCATTATCAGACAGATCTTCGTAGCAGTTTCTGAATTCATTGCGTTTCTTATGCCTTTCAAGGATTGTTTCAGCTTTGGCTGTCAGACAGATTGCAAAATCCGGAAGAGGTGTATCGGAAAAGTATTTAATTGCGTCACTAATGTAGTCATTCGAATAATGAATGAAGCTGTTGGCCCGGTTCAGCATGAATTCATCGAATATAACATATTTATCTGAATACTCGGTTCGGCAGACAGTATATTTGATAAATGAATTTAAGGTAAGATTCACGGCGCGGTATTTTTGCAGGTTGTTCATGCTACAGTTCTGAACAATATCAAGCACGGTGTTGGTGAAATAACATGAACCGTTCTCATAAGTCTTGAGTTTTTTCAGATAAGTATTGTTTACATTGCTCTGTTCCTTGTTTAATTCGCTGAAACAGCATGCATTTGGAAGTTTGCCTGAAGAAATCAGACTGCTGAGCTTTTTTATGATGGTGCTTTTGCCTACACCTGATGGACCGTATAATTCAATAATCATGTTTTATCCTTCCTGTTTATTTAAAAATATGTTTTTGCGGGAGTATGCGGAAATTTTGTTTGTCTTTGTTCTTTGTAATTTATCCTGCTGTTCTTTGCGGAAACAGCATTCGTATTTGATTGATATTCTGCCGGTTGCATTCCGGTCAGCATTCATGATTTCTGACGGCAGAGCATGTTGTGCAACGTCATTGTAAAATGATAATGACAGTTCATCATCTATTCCGAGGTAGTAGAACTTCTCAGGTGTATTTTCAATCTGATCATATCTTGCTGTGCTCAGATCTTTGTATTTCCGGCATAACCCGAGCAATTGTTCTCTGAAAATATCAGGTATTTTTAAGCCTGAAATATATCTGCCGAGAGTCTTGTATGTATAGAAATATCCGAAGGAGTGCTCAAATCTGATTTTGTTGATTGATAATGAACCATATCTGACTCTTCTGGAATAGTATTCGTCATTGATGTGCATAACCATGCCTGCGTTTAGCATGGCAGTGACGGTGAAAATATTATCTTCGTGAATTATGCCTTCCGGAAAGCTAAGACCATGCGCGTCAATTAATGATTTTTTTATGATATACATGCACGGCTGAACAACCAGATGTCTGTTAACAATGCATTTATACAGATATTCGGGACCGGTTGAAATTATTCCTTCCTCATGGTTTTTTCTGTAGGCTGTTTTATACCATGGATATTTTTTCATTAATGTTTCATTTTCATAAATACTTCCGGCATTAAAAAACAGCATGTCCAGATTTTTATTTTCAACTGTGTCCAGCAGTTTATGATAACAGCCTGATGTCATGCAGTCGTCACTGTCCAGGAACTGAATATATTTACCTGAAGCGTATTCCAGTCCGGTATTTCTGGCTGCCGATAAACCTCTGTTTTCCTGTGATATAACTGTCAGATTGTCGTATCTGACGGCATAACTTTTCAGTAATTCCAGTGAATTGTCGGTTGAGCCGTCGTTGACGCATATAATCTCTATTTTGCTGATATCTGTATCGCAGACTATACTTTCCAGACAATTGGAAAGGTATCCGGCAACATTGTAAGCAGGAATTATGATTGATAATGAAGGGAAAAGATCATCTTTGAATCGTTTCTGACGGCATATAATCTGTGTGTCAGGTTTACTGTTCCTGCTGATTAAATTACTGCCGAACCTGAATGCCGGTATTATGCTGGAAATTTTATTAGCATATCTTTTATGCAGTATGCTCTTAAGATTTTTACTTATTACAGGTTCATTATTTCTGATAAACCGGCAAATATCAGTTCTTAAGCGGTACGGAACTGTTATGTCATATATATGGTTTATCATCGCAATGATCAGATGAACTATCAATGATGTGTCACTGTCAGACACAAAAACAAAGTCAGAAAATTCTGTTAAATATCGGTCAATGCTGAAAAAATCTTTATACTTGTTGTCACCGTGGATGCACATTGAAATGAATTCCCTGAGCAGTGCGGAGCATTCCGCAAGCTTATTGTATTCACGGCTGACTATTTCTCCGATATTGCCTTTGTTGGTTTGCTGAGAGCACGAGTATAATTCAGGTATACTTTTAACTCCCGAAACATTGTAATTGAAAAACGCTTTTTTATATGCTCTGAAATACTGTAGATCCAATTTGAATTTCTGTGATAACTTTATTAGATTTTCTAGAATTCCGAGCAATTCGAATACATCGGTATTATTCGAATTTTGAGATTCCATGGTTAATTCAAAAAATATGCTGTATATATTGACTTTAAAAGTTGAAAACGTCCTGTATTCTTCGCAGTTTCTGATTATAATCTGATACCGTGCTGAAGAAGAAATGCAGGTGCAAAACTGATATATGTCCTGTTCTTTAAAAATCGGGTAACCGATGTTTTTACAGATTTTTTCTCTTGATTTGGTTTGCCTGCGACAGCTGTCGGCAAATGAAAAAAATAATGTGGAAGATTGCTGTTCATCGGTGATTTTTTCTGTGTTTTGCCAATGATCGGTCAGAATTTGTTCTGAATCCTTTTGCATCATTTCCAATGATATGTGATATTGAATAATCTTTCTGTTTGAACAACGAACACGTCTGTCCCGCAGCTTTTGAAGATTCGGTTTTTTTAGATTTAGTTTATTTAACAGATGTTTAATAATTCTGCTCATATTTTCTTTATTAATTTTTTCCTTCTGCGGTAATACAGGGGCAAAGAATTGTGGTTTTAACTTGTCATATAATTATTGTTTTTCCGGCAATGACACACGGTTGTTTCGCATGGCTTTCAGTAATTTGTATATCTGCCTGTATTTTTTATGAGTTCTGCCGAATGTGACGGATTTTAAAAATTTAAGCAATGTAAATTCAGTGATCAGCGTACTAGCAATAACAGTTTGTATTTGTGCAGTATTTTCCTGCAGAGCCCTGATTTCCGAATCATGCTTATCAAGAAAATTGTTTAACGAATGTATCGAATTTTTTATGGCTTCTATTTGTTTTTCTTGCTGTAAAAGTTCTGCATTTTTTTGTTTAGAGAACTGATTGTAGCTGTCCTGCATCTTTTCAAATAAAGAACTCAGGTTTTCTGTTTTGTTTTTATTCAATTCATGTGATTGATGCAGGGATTCCAAATCATTGTTTATTGAATCGGTATTTTTTTTCTGCAGTTTCTTCAGGTTTTCCAAATCATTGTTTATTGAATCGGTATTTTTTTTCTGCAGTTTCTTCAGGTTTTCCAAATCATTGTTTATTGAATCAGTATTTTGCGCCTGCAGTTTCTTTAGGTTTTCCAAATCATTGTTTATTGAATCAGTATTTTGCTCCTGCAGTTTCTTCAGGTTTTCCAAATCATTGTTTATTGAATCAGTATTTTGCTCCTGCAGTTTCTTCAGATTTTCCAAATCATTGTTTATTGAATCAGTATTTTTTACTTGAAGTTTTTTCAGGTTTTCCAGTTCTTCGTAAATATTGATTTCGATTCTGTTTTTATCAGAAATTCTGACTGAATTCTGTTTGGTTTGCACAGTGGTGGTAATCCTTGAGTAGTTTCGTTCGGAACTGTAGTGCATAATTATTTCAGGAATGTACAGCGGAGATGAGATTGATGTCAGTCGCAGAATCAGATCCCAGTCAACAAGCTTTGTAAGAGATTCGTCAAATCCTCCGACCTGACTGAAAATCTTCTTTGTATGGCAGATCGATCCGAGATCTATGAAATTGCCTTTTAATAACTGATGCCGGCTGAATTCATGCTCGGTTATTTTTTGTTCTGATACTATATAGTGCTGTGCATATAAAAATTGATAATAAGGATTGCTGATAATGGCTCTGAAGAAAGTATCAAGATAATGCGGCTGAAGAATATTGTCATCGTCTATATAGCCGATCCAGTTGTATTTTGCCCTGGAAACTCCTGTGTTTCTGGCTGATGAAACACCGTGATGTTCTGCAGAAATAAGAACTATTTTATTATCCGCTATTTCTTTTGCATATCGGGATTTAATCATTTCAACTGTGCCGTCTGTCGAACCGTCATCTACGATTACAAGTTCATATTCTATGTCGAATTCCGACTGCTGGTTTAAAACTGATTCAATGGAACTGCCGATGCGGTCAATACGGTTGAAGGTAGGCATAATCAGGGAAAATTTTGGAAAAACCTGATGCTTTGTGATTATTCTTTTTTCATTTATTCCGTATTTAATGTAATGCAGTAATGGATTGCATCCTGCTTTTTTTACATCGGAATAACTTGATAAATAACATGATGTTGAAAAGTTCCCGGAGGGATCAAATCCGCATTTCCAGCCTTGTTCAAGGTAATGTTCCAGTGATGACAAGGGCAGATCATCTGTGTATAACTGAGTATCTGAATGTTTGCCCGCCTTTTTCTTTTCTTCTGCAGAATCATTATGAGAGTCTGACAAACCTGGAGAAATATTCAGGTGTACCGGGTATTTGCTTAAATAAAATTGCGAGTCAAATAATCCGGATTTCATTATTTTTTCAAAGAGTAAATAGTCAAGTTGGCTATTTTCTTCATGCAAAACATAGTGAACCCACGGATTGACCTGAAGTCTGCGTTTTGTTCTGGTTTCGTAAAAATTTATATATTTTTCTGCACTGAAAATATCCGATGGCGGATTAAGTCCGTTGCATCGTCCTTGATGTTTGCCGATTTCCCGATAATGTTTAAGGGGATCTTTGCTGTAAACCGGATCTTTTGCAACATCCTGGTATATTTTCAGATATCCATCCTTAAAAAAGATTTCGGAAAAGTCGGTAGAGAATTTATATTGTTTATCATCTGTTTTTGTGTAGGATAAGCGGAATTCATCAAAAATACAGTTCCAGCCGTCAATATCTGAACATTCCACGGCACTGACTCTCGTTAACGGGCTGAAATATTTCAGACTTCTCACATAGGTGTGTTCAGATATTTTGGCATGAATGTGCTCGTTGTAATTGGCAAGAATTATAAGAATATCAAAATTTCTGGTGGTGCGGGAAACAATGTTTTCTACTCTGGCAGCAAGTTCTCTTGCACTGTCGGGAGTATCATAGAATTTGTTCTCATAATTAGGTGTGACGGTTGTAAGAATGTATAAGATTTTACTGTCGGATTGCTGAATCTTGTGGAGTTTGTCAAGCTGATGACATATTCTGGATTTAAGTTCGTCGATTTCAATTATTTTTTCTCTGTCATACTCATCCTGACTGAATTTTCTGAATAAAGCACCCTGTCTGCGTCCGTGAAAATTTAAACCGGATGCCTCGTCAAAAATCATATTGTTGCTTTTGTTGTGAATCAACTGTCCTGATAAGATTAAATGATCATTTTCCAAAGCCTTAAAAAACAAGTCATAATCTTTTACAAAAGCCCATGTGTAGGGGAAACTCTCAACAAAATTGAAATATCTTCTCATTTGAACTCCTGTTTCGCAGTTTCTGCCCAGCGGTACCATGTAATCATAAATTTTGTTCATACTAAATTCTCAACTTTTTTATTCTTTAAAAGTATTCATTTTGAGGTTCACTCATGGCTGTCAATATCTGTCTTCCGCTTCATTATCAGATTCATTAAGACCGGAACTGATTGAATTTTATGGAGTATAATCCATTAAAATACATAATCAGAATCTGAAATAAATAAAAGCGTTGTACGTTGAACCATACAAAGGCATAAGGCAAAGTAAAAGCAACAGTAATGTCCATAAGTATCTGCACGATAAAACTGCTATTTCGGGTAATTTCTTCCCTGCCAGTGACTGAAGCTTGTTTCTGATGGCAGGATATACCGGTGCAGAAAGCAGAATTCCTAAGATCAATGCGATATAAACGTTATATGCAAAGAGCTTTATGCATACCTTAAACGTCTGAGGCGTCAAAGGATTGCAATTAATTAATCCTTTCAGAAATGAAAGAAACTGATCAACAGAATCAGATCTGAATAACAGCCAACCGATCATAAAAACCGAAATTGTATAAATATGTCCGATCAGATGCGGCAGATTATCAAAAAATGTTTTGAATATTCTTTCAAGCACCAGAAAAATACCATGGTATATTCCCCAGAGCAGAAATACCCAGTCGGCACCATGCCAGAATCCGCATAAACAGAAGATGAACATCAGATTAAAATAGGTAATAATCCTGCCTTTTCTGTTTCCGCCAAGAGGTATGTACAGATAATCCCTGAACCATGAGGATAAACTTATGTGCCATCTTCTCCAGAATTCTTTTATGCTTCTTGATATATACGGATAGTTGAAGTTTTCAGGGAAGGAAAATCCGAATATTTTTCCAAGACCTATTGCCATATCTGAATATCCGCTGAAATCAAAGTAAATCTGAAGGGAATAACAGATCATTCCGGCCCATGCAACAATAAAAGATACCTCGGCGTTAGGTACGGAAAAGGCTGCATCAGCCACCTGACCGCATGTATCGGCAATTAATATTTTTTTTGCAAGACCGTAAATGAATTTTTCGGTGCCGTCGGATATGTTGGCTACGCTGATGCTTCGCCTGATTAATTCCTTTTCGATGGTACTGTATCTTACGATCGGACCGGCAACAAGCTGTGGAAACATTGTCAGATAACAGCCGAAATTTACAAGACTGCGGGAAACCTTTGCTGTGTTCCTGTAAATATCAATCAGGTAGCTGATTGCCTGAAATGTATAAAATGAGATTCCCAGAGGCAGTGCAACGTAAAAATTCGGAGCAGGCCGGACCGCTTCAGGAAGACTGCTCACCAGACTTCCAAAAATATGTATTGACAGTAAAAAGTTTATATATTTAAAGAATATCAGAAAAAGAACATCTGTTATTATACCGATCCACAGCCAAACAAACGCGTTCATCTGCCCCCTGTTTACCTCAATTGCCAGGGCAAAGAAATAATTAAGAAACACCGAAACAATAAGCAGTACGATATATGATGGTTCGCCCCACGCATAGAATGTCAGACTCAGCAGTAAAAGAATTATATTCAGAATTTTAAATTTGAATCTGTCTGGAAATATCAGCCAGCTGCCTAAATAAACAAGCATGGAAACTGGCAGAAAAATCAGAATAAATGTAATAGAACTAAATACCATTGTCTTTGAGCCTCATTCTTAAATCTTTAAGTTCAGGTATTTCTCTGATTATGAATGTACCTTTCTTATTAATCGGATCAAATCTCAGTTTTACCTTTTCATACGGCTTCAGCTGCAGTTCAAAATGCAGCAGATTGTCTCCTTTTTTAACAGGTTTTCTCAGACTGTTGTGTTCTGTAAATTTGCCGTCCGGGGAATAGAACAGTTGTGAAATTCCTGCAACGCCGGAATTTAAACACAGACTCAGAGTTATTCTTCCGTCTGCGTCAGCGGTAAAGTAGTCTTTGAATACCAGTTTCGGATCACTGGAAAAGGATTTGAGGATCAGTTCATTACCATCTGTTTCCAGGGATGAATCAAGTTCCTTCAGGGAATCACGGGATATTGTATGATCTATGACGGTTTCATTCTTTAACCAGTAATCACCCAGTATTCTGATTAATGGATCTGAATATGGTGCAAAGTCTCCCTTCGTTCTTTCAACAAATGCTTCTATTACTATATCCGGTCTGTTGAAGTTAAGTCGTTCATTGATGTATGCGGAGTAGTTGGGGAGTTTCGTTTTATGGTCGTAGTTGTAGTGACTGTGCCAGTAGCTGTGAACGTTATGAACAAATGGGGTTATACCGCCCGAACCATGGGTAGCGCCGAAATACGAGTCGGAAAAGAACCATAGTGAATTGGTGTCGACTTTGCTGTTGGTGCAGAAATGATTGTAACGGGTAGCCTTCAGATGTTCCGGGATAGCAGTGGCACATTCAAAATTACCTCTGTTTTTTAATCTTATAAATCTGGTGATTTCAGTACCGAAAGCAGGTTGTTCCACCTGCTTTTCATAAAGCTCATAATATTCCGGGTAATTTACAGGCGACATGAATTGATAATCCGCTGCAATTACAGAGGCAATTTTCTGATAGGCTAAATGAAGCGCATTGCCGTTCCAGTGACAGTTATCATATTTTTTATCGTATAGTCTGACATTATCTGAAATCTGATCGAAGTACTCCTTAAGTGATATAAAATTTATTATGCCGGCATCCTTCAGTGCTTTGTACTGCTCAGAATACCAGCCCTCATGACCGATCAAGGTGCTGTACCAGGGAAGAAGATCCTGGTATACAGTGCTTTTGTCCGGGATCAGAACCAGATAGTATTTAATTCCTTTTGAAAAATAGAATGCCTGCTTTCCGGCATAGGATACTTTGAATCTTATTCTGTCGGCATCTGACCATGGATGCAGACCAAGCGCGTTATCGACGGTGCGGGCGGCTTTGTTCATAAACAGTTCACGGTTTTTTCCGGTTACATATTCGGAAACAGGAGATTCTAGAAAGTTTTCCCAGACGGAAATATAAGCAGGCATGAAAACCTGTCTTAGCGGCATGCTGTCATTGATATACTGATCAAATGCGCGGGGATATTCCTTGAGTGAATAATCCCTGATGTCCGGCAGTTTGCTCAAATGTCGGTTTTCATTGATTCGGGACAATGCATAATCGCAATTCAGCAGTTTCATGGTTAACGGCGTGCTGATAATCACAATAAAAGAAATGATAAATACAATTCTAACCATTATGTTTTCTGATTAAATAGTTTGTTAAATTTATATGAAAGACGTTTTATTCACGTAAATTCCGCTTTTACGCGGTTCAGACAGCATCCGCGATGCATGCCTGATCTTTTCTGTTAAGGTTATGCATGACTGTAGACAGCAAAATAAAATTAAATTAATTTGCGCTCAGATGAATCACAAACATACCGGACACTTTTTCCTGGTTTAAATACCATATGGCATCAGGATTAAATTTAATCTGTGCAGACAGAGTATGCAGTTCTTAACTGTTTGTTTCCTTAAGCAGTTCCTGTTCAAGTTCAATAATTTTTCTACTGCGTTCCTTTAACTTTCTGCAGGGAATACCTATGTAAACCGCCCATGGTTCGAGAGACTTCCTTACCAGGGACATGCTGCCGACAGATACGCCCTCTTCTATGGTTACACCAGGCAATACGGTACTGCCTGTACCAAGCGAGGTATATTTCCCCAGTATCACCTTTGCATCTGTCACGTTTCGAAACTTCAGCGGAATGGTTGGATTTGCAAAGGCATTTCCGGAATAATCATCGGATACCGCATATATGGCGCAGCGGGATGAGATGCCGCTGTAATCATTCACCTCTATGCCGCTCTGGCCTCCGCACAGACAGCATAGCGGACCGACACGGACATAGCTGCCTATTGTTATGCGACCGGATAGTATGGAAAAATCATCAATTCTAACGTTGCTGCCAAGAGTAATATTTTCGGCACCGTAGATTGAACATTTGCGGGAAACCTGTACATTTTTTCCGAAAGAACGGAAACCCAACTCAGATAGTTCCTGTTCTGAATAAAAACTTGTAATCATTTTTGTCCTATTCCTAATAAAAATCTTTTATTCCTGAATTTGAAGGATAAACCGAACAGTTTGCGGAATCCCGGTTTCTCAGACGCTGGAGCTGCCGGCTGCGACGCATCTGCTGCCGGAGTTTTCTTCTCTTTTGATACATCTTTTTCCATCTGTTCCTTTAATGCCGATATCCAGTCGTCAATAAGCTGCATATGCGCGAAATTCGTCATTACCTGGGTATAGGAAAGCATTTTGATCATGTTTGCAAATTTTGTATATTTATTATCTCTGTGAGAAAGAGAATTATTGAGAATTCTGTAAACAGACATTTTTTTGTTGATATACAGTGCGTACGGAGAAGCTGTCAGGGCAAGCAGATTAAATGTAAAATCCACCGTTCGGTTGTTTTTCCAGAAACTGTCGGGTATTGCTTTCAGAACGTCTCTGCGATACATGCAGCAGGAAAAATTTCCAATCATGTTTCTTGTTTTAATCAAATCTGACGCATTGATTCTGTCTGTGAATTTTGCCTTGACATTGGGTATATGGTCGATTGTCCCGGTATTCTTCAACAGATAGATATCATTGAAACAAAGAACAGCATCAGGATGGGAAGCCAGTGCTTCGTACTGAATTTTCAGCTTGTGAGGATCGATCCAGAAATCATCACCTTCGCATATTGCAATATAAGTACCCCTGCAGCTGTAGAAACAATCTTTCATGTTCTGCTGTAAACCCAGATTCTTATTACGGCTTAAGACTCTGATTTTATCCGGGTGCTGTTTACGGTACTTTTCAATAATTTCTGGTGTGTGATCCTGAGAACAGTCATCTCCGATGACTATTTCAAATTCCGGACAATCCACCTGTTCCAAAACACCGGCTAAACTTTTCTCTATGTAAGGTTCGTGGTTATAACTTGTAATTATGACTGATATTACTGGTTCCAATTTATTACGTCCTGTTAGGATTAATGCAAAAACAACTCAAGTGACAAAACCGATGACACGATGAATAAAACAACTGCTGCATATATCAGACATCGCTTAACTTTTCTGATTCTGGCAATTGTTATTTTCTGTCTGCTGACAATAATGTTCATCTCATTGTTCTGTTGGGACAATTCTTTAATCTGCTGCTTAAACTCATCAATGCCATTACTGATGTTTTCCTGTTTTTTTAATTTTGAACAGGAAAAATCAAAGTAACAATCAGGGTATTCAACTGCCAGGTCATGAAGCTTGTCAAATAGTCGGTGATGCAGTAATACTCTGCAGGTTGAATTAAGCAGACTTCTGATTTTTTTTGTCTGATCTTCGCCGAATTTGTTTTGAATGATTTCATAAAAACGGGCATGGAGCAGACCGCATCTGATAAACCATTCATCAGACTTTCCGCATCCGTTCCATACGCCGCCCGGGTGTTTACGGTAAACTGCCATTACATCATCAAGAAAACCTATTTTCCCCTTTGCGGCATGGATAAGATGAAACATATAATCACGGGGAAGGAAGTTTTTTTCAGGCCATTCCTCTTTTTTCAGATCCCATCGGTAAACTGCTGAATTTGTTTGAATGAAATTGCGCTGCAGCAGATCCTCAAGTTCCAGAACATGTTTGTTGAATATGAATTCATTAGTCGGAAAAATCGAGTCCTCACTGGAATGATCCTCCCAGACAACCTTTACCGGATGAAAGCAGATGGAAAAATCAGGATGTGCTTCAAGAAAATCGACCTGCTTCTGCAGTTTCCTTCCGTCGGTCCAGTAGTCGTCACCCTCGCAGAATGCAACGTATTTTCCCTTAAGTTTATCAAGCATAAAATCAATTATCGGTGCTTTCCCTTTGGAGTACTGATTTTCTGTTTGATAGATCGGTACGAACAGATCCGGATATTTTGCCGCGTATTCTTTTATGATTTCAGTCGTACCGTCGTCCGACGCATCATCATGAATTACAATCTGATAATCAAAATCGGTTTTCTGCATAACGAAACCGTCCAGAGTCTGTCTTATAAATCCGGCGTGATTATAGGTAATACAGCAGATTGAAAGCATCGGTGATTTCATAAATATCTCTATAGGTCGTTGGTTGTTTATTTTCTCTACATGTTGCTGCGTATTTATTGTCAAAGGTTAGTTTTTGCTGTGGTACTTATGTATCAGACTGCAGATCTTTTTCACTTCCTCATCTTTGAGTCCTGTATACAGCGGCAGACATGCAATTCTTGAACAGATATCCTCGGAGATCGGACAGCTGCATCGGGTTTTCAGGTAGGGCAGTGTATTCAGACTAGGATGGAAATAGCGTCTAGGATAAATATCATGTTTGTTCAGAAGCTCAAATGTACCGAGCAGATCTTTTTCGGATTTGAAGAGTACAGGGTAGTAGGCATAATTGTATTCAAGATTTTTCTGTTCCGCAGGTCTTCCTAAAATACCGTCAAGCCGAGAGTCGTACAACTCACAGATATGTTTTCTTGCGGCAATGTTTTGAGACAGGTAGTTGAGATTTACCAGACCCATTGCCGCATGAAATTCAGACTGTTTGGCATTGATCCCGAGCATAAGTTGCTCTTCTTTTTTCTGACCGAACCTTTTCTGCAGATCGATAACATCGGCAATGGCGCGATCCTTTGTTATGCAGGCGCCTCCCTCTACGGTGTGAAACAGTTTGGTTGCATGAAAGGAGCAGGTTGTAATGTCTCCGAATGACAGCAATGATTTTCCATTGTATTTTGAGGCAAATGCATGTGCTCCGTCATAAATGACTTTTAAGTTATGTCTTTTTGCGATCTTTTCAATTTCTTCGGTATTGCATGCATAGCCGAAAACATGAACCGCCAGAATCGCTCTGGTTTCTGGGGTGAGTAAACCTTCAATTCCGGCGGTGTCAATGGTGAAATTATCGGGTTCAATGTCGGCAAAAACAGGAGTGCATCTTTCCCACAGTATACTGCCGGTGGTGGCAACATACGAAAAAGGTGTTGTAATAATTTCGCCGTCATGAATGTCAAGCGCAGACAATGCCAGCTGCAGGGCAACGGTTCCGTTGCCGACATACTGAAAATGTTCAAGGTTTAAGAGTTTTTGAATTTTTTGTTCCAGTTCATGAACATAGGGTCCCTGGTTGGTTACAACACTGGTATCCCATATTTTTGTCAAAAGTCTGCAGTATTCTTCATAAGGTGGTAAAAATGTTTTTGTTACGTAAATACTCATTTGATTTTTAACACTCGTTAAATTTTTATATTTAAAAACAGCAGATTTGTTCAAGGATAATCAGTGTCACCTGTTTAATAATATTAGTTGTTTTGTAAACTACTGATTTACCAACATTTTTTATTAAAAACAGTATTTATTCAGTAAACAGTGTCAGGAAAATATTTTCGGGATGATTATTTTGATAATGTGCAGAAAAAGTACATTATTACTGATATGAATCAGAAGTTCTTAAAATGAATTATTTAATAAAAAGTATAGTAAAAACAATAAGTTAACTTTTAGAGAGGGAAAAATGACATTTCCAGGTAAATATCGGACCGAATGAAGTTTTTTCTGCAGCAGAATAAACTGTTTGTGGTAGCTTGTTTTATAAATTGGTGTTATTTCGGAGTTGTATTGCTCTGTGAACGGTGTTTTTATATGAAAGTTTAAAATAAGTTATAGATGATCTTCGCTGTCTCTAAAAAAACAATAAACGGGTACATCAGATAAAAGAACTTAATTGTACAGTTTGTAAATAATTGATTTTTTTGTTTACCGTTTTTAACTTTAAAAACGATTATCCAAGACATATTTTAATATATATAATCCTTATTTCTGCAAATGAGCAGCTTAAGTATCTATGCGATCTCCTGAGCCTTAAAAATCGTTTTTTTAAGGCTGAAATGGTGTACTACTGCTGAAAATAGACAGTTGTTTTAAAGTAATTGGTGTCAAATTGGTGCTGTTTTCCGTTTTCATACTTTTATTCGGCTGATGCTTCTCTTTAAGAGGTGAATATTCAGAATTTAGCTTGTTTTTAGCCTGCCATGTTCCTGATTCTGCTGTATCCGTTTCGGTAATGCCCGGAATGAAATAAACAATTGTTTTATGATTTATTATTGATATTTATGACCGGCTGCAGTTGGTTTAGAGGATATCTTATAGATATTCATCTTTGTCAGGTTTCCGGAATAGTGTAAGGAAATCAAAGTGAGGTTAAAAAAACTTGAGGAATGTGACTGACAGTATTAACAGCGATAATACTTGAGATAGTCAGTAATGCAATCACATGCAACGGATATTCTATGATAATCAGGGAGTAGTTTTGAAAACGCTGCTAAGCATAGAGAATGATTTGTGGTAAACGGTTATTTGCTGTTGATTTTACAAGTGCGGTAATTGTTAAAAATAGATGGAACAATTATGAAAACAATAGTATAATCACATAAAAAGTAGTGAATGATCCTGTTTGGGTTGTTTTCCCGACATAGATCTTTGAAACTGAAAATGATTAAAAGTGACAGAAATGTAGATGTTGGTAAAACATCTGCGGAAAGTTATGGGTTGCCCTATGGTAGGTTGAACCGAGTGAAACAGCTGAAATTTCTGTGTATTGCGTGTAGCACCAACGAAATGGTTTGCAGAGAGTTTTAGTAATTATTGAGTAATGGTAGAAGTTGCTCAATAAAGAAGAATGCCGGTTTCAGGTAGTAAAAAAGGTCTATTACTTTTTTATGTGATTGATAAAAACAGTGAGTTTAAAGCACTGAAGAAAACTAAAGAGCTGAAAAACTCAAAAGCAGTAACTGTCGGATTTTAATCAGTTTCGTAATTTATCAGTTTTGCAAATTGTAAATTGGTAACGAAACGGGTTGTAGCCTTAACCAGAAAGTATAAGAGTTTGTGACTGCATGGGGGTTGTTACTACATAGTTGAGCTTACTGCTAACAGAACTAGAAAGAAACTAAACAGAAAACAAAACTGAGAATCAGAATAAAACTAGAAGAAACAGAAGAATATGTATTTAAATTCCAATCGTGAAAAGATTTTGAAATATATATTGCTGGTAATAGGAATATTCTCTGTTACAGCTTCTTTATATATATCCTTTGCGATTTATTTTTCTGTATGGGATACAAGTTTTATAACAAGAACTTTCAAAATTTACCATTTGATTCTTCTTGGCGGATATTTTGGGCTGACACTGTTTACAGGATTTAACAAAAGTTTTTTTAAACGCAGATTTTACGGTGAATTTGTTACAGTTCTCTACCATTGTTTCTTTATGGTTGCTGGACTGATTCTGCTGTTGTTTTGGCTGCATGGATTAATTGATTCACGCCGTTTGATTTTTGCTTATTTTGTTCTGTTTTTTATTGTAACTGAAACAGTTCTGAGAGCACTAATCAAGTTTGTTTTACTGAAGGTTTATTTCAACAGTAAGTTTTCAAGCAAACTGTTTGTAATAACAGACAGAGAAAATCTTGAAACTGTTGTGAATTCACTGACAAACAATCTTGACTGGAGCAGACAGATTTGCGGATTGTGCGTACTGGATTCAAATTCAGATAAATGCGCAAGCTTCAGTTTAAGTAAATTAAACAAGAGCGAAAGTTTAAATTCAGATGAAGATGAAACAGATAAAAGCAAAAATTCAGAATTAAAAAACAGTTCTGAAAATCTGAATTTAAATTTGGAAAGCTTAAAAAATATAGAAAACATCGGACATATCTGTAGCAAGGATAATCTGCTGAATTATCTGACAACCGGTAATGTTGACGAGGTATTTATTTATACCGGTTTGATATACAGCGATGCTGAGTTAAAGGAAACCATCTCCAAGGCTGAGGAAATGGGCATTAGGGTAAATATTCGCATTAACCTTGATATGTTTGATTTTTTGCCAAAGTCCTACACCAAGATTGACCGAATTGGAAAATATCACTGTGTGTCAATCAGCAGGAATTATGTTTCCTACCGTAGCAGATTTATGAAACATCTGCTTGATTATGTGGGTGGCTTTGTAGGTTTTTTAATATTTGCAGCAGTATTCATTGTTCTTGGACCAATAATCAAACTAGATTCAAAGGGACCGGTTTTATTTGCTCAGAACAGAGTCGGCAGAAACGGAAGAATTTTTAAATGCTACAAGTTTCGCTCTATGAGACAGGATGCCGAGGAATTAAAGAAAACTCTAATGGCAAAAAATGAAATGAGCGGACTGATGTTCAAGATGGAAAACGACCCTCGCATTACAAAAGTAGGCAGATTTATAAGAAAAACCAGTATTGATGAACTTCCTCAGTTCATCAATGTGTTAAAGGGTGACATGAGTCTTGTCGGAACAAGACCACCTACTGTGGATGAATACGAACAGTATGAACCTAAGCACAGAGCTAGGGTTTCTATGATGCCTGGATTGACCGGTTTATGGCAGGTAAGTGGCAGAAGCAATATTAAGGATTTTGATGAAGTTGTGAAACTTGATATGGAATACATTGACAACTCATCCTT